>CACZSH010000078.1 GCA_902783785.1 uncultured bacterium
TAGGGTAGGTTTGTTTAGAATTTCTCTCTCTTATAAAATACGTAATTAATTGCTCTCGTGTTCAATTAATATCTCTCGCATCTTACACATAAATAAAGTATTTTTTTTTTAGTCAATTTCAGCATGACTATTTTTTGTTACAAAAATTTATACTTTTTTCTAATGTAAGCTTAATATCAAATTATTAAAATAAATATATGAATATGTGGTATCAAAATTTAATAAAACCAGAAATAACTCCACCGGCAACGTTTTTCTCTATTGTATGGACTATACTTTATATTTTTATGGCAATCTCATTTGTTAGTGTCTTTTCTGATTTAAAATTCAGAGAAAAGATTTTTCCTCTCAGTTTATTTACAATTCAGCTTTTGTTAAATATTTTGTGGACGCCTGTATTTTTCATATGGCACAATATAGGACTAGCACTATGTATAGCCATTATTCTGTTTATAACAGTAACAATGACAACAGTTTCATTTTTTAAATATTCAAAATTAGCAGGATTTTTATTTATACCATATATGATTTGGTGCGCGTGTGCCGTATGGTTAAATTATAAAATATTAGTCCTTAATTAATTCTTTTGCTCTGCTAACGGCAGAATTTAAAGAATATTTTATTTCTTCTTTTGTTATAATTTCTTCTAAGCCCATTTTTAGAAGTTTTGCGCCCAATTTTTTATTTTTTAATACAATAACAACTTGCACATTTTTATCGTGCATTTTTATAATCATATCTTCAAGTGCAAAAACTGCCGATATATCAAACGTATTAAGTTTAGAACAATCTATTACAATAGCTTTATTATCCAAAATATCTTCAACTCTTGATGCAACTTGAGAAGTTGAGCCAAAGAAGAATATTCCGTCAATATGCAGTACAGAAATTTTATCATCACCGCTTACAGTCGTATCTGTTAATTCTTCTGCATTTTCAAGATTTACTTCAAAGTGTTTTGCAACTCTTACGGCAAAAAGAATAGAAGATAAAACAATACCAACACCTACTGCAAAGATTAAATCATATAATACCGTTAATAAAAATACGACAATCATTACTACCAAATCAGATTTTGGAGCAAATTTCAAAACTTTTAAAAATTTATAATCAACAATATCAATACCGACTTTAATAAGTATTGCAGACAATATAGCCATCGGAATTTGAGAAGCAAGCGGTGCAAAGAAAAGAATTATACTTATTAAAAACAAAGAATGAATAACACCTGATAAGTTATTTGTTGCTCCGGCTTTTATATTCACAACTGTTCTCATTGTTGCACCGGCACCTGCAAGTCCGCCAAATATTCCAGAAACAGCATTACCTAAACCTTGACCAAAAACTTCTCTTCTTGAATTATGTTTTGTTTTGGTTATAGAATCAGCGACAAGTGATGTTAAAAGAGAATCAATACATCCTAATATAGCTAGTGATACAGCTGCAGGAAGAATTGTTTTAAATTCAGAAAATCCTATCATACCTATTTTTATAGAAGGAAATGCTCTTGGAATTTCGCCTATAGTTGCAACATCAAACTTAAATAAAACACTTAAAATCGTACAAAATACCAACGCAATCAAGCTTGATGGAACTTTTTCATTTATTTTTTTAGGAGTTAAAAATACTATTAATAAAGTTATAATGCTTAAAAATAAAGCATGAGGATTAATTTCAGCAAAATGTTTTACAAAATAAAATAAATGTTCAATCGGTGAACCTGAAAACTCCATACCAAAGAAAGGAGTTATTTGAAGCAAAATTATAATAAGCCCAATACCAGTCATAAAGCCGGATATAACCGGATAAGGAACATATCTTATAAGGTTTGCAATTTGAGTGAAAGATATTGCAATTTGTATTAAACCTGCCAAAAATATAGCCATAAAAATTGTTGAATGACTATTTGGGTATAAAAGAACTAATCCTGCAATAACAACTGTCATCGGACCTGTTGGGCCTGAAACCTGAGTAGGAGTACCGCCAAAAAGTGCCGCAAAAAAGCCTACAAAAATTGCACCATATAGACCAGCTGTTGCGCCAAGACCACTTGCTACACCAAAAGCTAATGCAAGAGGTAATGCAATTACTCCTGCTGTTATTCCACCAAAAAGATTTCCTTTTATATTAGATAAAATTTTTGCATTTTCCATAAATTATTCCCTTATTTTCAAAATAGAATATATCACAAAAATTTTCCATTTTCAGTATTTTTGTTAGAATGAATATATGATTTTTACCTATATAACACTAATTTTACGAATATTGTCAAATCCTATTGCAAATGCTTTTCAAAAAAAAATTGTGCAATATAATTCTGCAACAGTAAGTAATTTTTATACTTATGCTTTTATGAGTTTGTGCGTGATACCATTTGCTCTAAACGTTGATTGGATTAGTTTACCTTTGAATGTTTATACTAATGCATTTTTTGCAGGACTTTTATGTTCAACTGGCACAGCTTGTTTAATAAAAGCTTTACAATCAGGTGATTTATCTGTTTTAGGGCCCATAAATTCTTATAAATGTATTATTGGTTTATTTACCGCATTCTTTTTATTAGGAGAACTTCCAACTTTTTTAGGTGTTTTAGGAATGATTCTTATAATTTTTGGAAGCTGGTTTGTCTTTGATGCAACAGAAGAAGGGTTTTCTTTAAAATTATTCAAAAGAAGAGACATACAATTAAGATTTTTAGCATTACTTTTAACCGGTATTGAAGCAGCTTTTCTAAAAAAAGTTATAATTCTTTCTTCACCATTAATATCTTTCTACTTATGGTGCTTTTCAGGAGCATTATTTTCTTTAATTTTACTTATTTTGTTTAGAAAAAATTTCGAAAAAATATCTTTAAATAACACAAAATACTATATTACAGTTGCAATTTGTTTAGCTATTATGCAATTATCCACGAATTATGTTTTCGACAATATGAATGTAGGTTTTGCATTAGCACTATTTCAACTTTCCACATTGGTAACATTGTTTTTAGGCTTTAAAATGTTTCATGAAAAGGATATGACAAAAAAAATCATAGGCACAGTCATTATGATTATCGGTTCTGTTATGATTTTATATAAATAAATTAATCTATTACATCTGGCATTTTCTTATAGCGTATTATCCGACATCAATAAAAAGAATTTTTTAGTTATGCATATTTGGTTAAAATTTTAATTATTCAATCGTTTTGCTCATATTTGTATTTACTAAATGGTGTTTTTCCACGTAGCTTTTATAACTTTTATAATTTCTGTTTCTAAATTTAAACATATATGCTACGTTCTTGACCTCTAATCACTTGTACTGGTTTTGGTTGTTGCAGTATATAGTATTGCACCGAAAGAGTTGCATTTTTGGAAACTTTCGGAATATAAAAAAGAGAAATACTATAGTAAAAATTAGACTGAAACCAAAAATTTATAAAAATCGTATATTTGTTTAAGTTTAATTTTATTCATAAGCATAAGCACAAGGTCTATTATTGCTTATATATAAACATTGACCAGAACTATTTACATAACATTTTGAAGCCGGACACATGTTTGTACCGGTACTATTAGCTGTAACTGTACATTTACACGTAGTATTTGCAGAACAATTAGCTGTAATAGTTGTCTTTTGTGAAGTTGAATTCGTTATTTCGCATCCCGACCCGGATTTACTCCAGCTATCAAAGCTGTACTTCTTTGCAATTAATGGTAATGCTGAAATACTTTGAGTCCCGCCATAAGTTAAAGTAACAGAAGTATCAGCATTCGGCGTCGTACTTTTTATTCCATCATCTTTTTTTATTGTTACAATAGTAGCTTGAAATTCGTTAGTTTCAGGGGTGGTGGTATCGCCGCCTGAGCAATAGCTTGGATTTGTTGGAGTCCATGAAGCTCCGCATTTTAAGTTATAACCGTTAACATTACTTACTGTACCGCTGTTAGCACCGCTAGGAAAATTAACAGTACAAGATGTTATACCAAATTCTATCGCATTCATTCCATCTCCGACATTATACGGATATGAAGTATCTGCTTCATTTGCTACTTGTGATTCTGTTACTGATGGAGTACCACTCTGATCCATTTTCCAACTCATATTGTAATTAATAGACGTTGGTGCTCCTCCACATTTACTTGAAGCACATAATTCATCGCTATATATGTAACCACATTTATATGTATAGCATGTTGCATTAGAATTATTGCAACTAACAGATGTTTGTTTACATTCAACATTCGCTGTACAACTTGAAGGACATGATTTACCGCCACAGTCTCCACCGCCGCCAGTATTTTCTACGCAGGCAGAACCGTTCCAAGTTTTTGTACAACAAGCTTGTGAATTTTCATTCTTACAACAAGTATTATTTCTCCATGTTCCTGTACAACAAGCTTGTGAATTTTCATTTGTACAACAAGTACCATTTCTTAACGTTGCACTTTCTCCGCTATAAGCTTTACAACAATTATCACTCGATGTTGAACTGTGACAACATGTGTTGCTTCTCCATTTTCCTGCACCATTTGGATTGTTACTTGCTGTACAACATGTACTTGAACCCTCACCTGTACAACATGTACTTCCAACTAAATATGCACTATCGTTATTATACGCTTTACAACA
>CACZSH010000079.1 GCA_902783785.1 uncultured bacterium
CATACCTTACCAAAAAAAGCGTTCTATACCAAAAAAAACGCTTTAAAAAATTTCTTACTATTATTGGAAAGTAAGCGACCGGTGAGAGTAAATCATGAGTAAATCGGTTTTTTGGTAAAGTTAAACTTCCGACCGCCTCAACCCCCTATAAATAGCGGACCTTATAAAAATAAACCATCAAATTTTATGAACCGCACCAACTCGATAAATACAGTAAAAAAGCACCTGAATTATGTCCTGTGTACAAGTACCTAAAAGCATATTTCTTAAGTAGAGCAGAAAATAATTAATTAAATATAGAGGTCAAATAAAAAGGGATACTAACAGTCATTAGCACCCCTTTTAATATTATTTTATTTTTTAAATTTTATTTTATATGTTTCTCAATTTCAGATGTTATATCATCTCCACCGTATAGAACAATACCTTTTGATAGTACCATATCATATCCTTGAGCTTGAGCTTCTTTTGCTATTACACCTGATATATTTCTATCTATTGCCATTAACTTTTCTGCGTAGTTCTTTTTTATAGCTTCTTGTTTTTTTGCGAAAGTTTCGTCATATTTAGCAATTAATTTTTCTTTACCTTCTTTTGTTTTTTGTTTTGCTACATCTTCTCTAACTGTTGTTAACCATTTTTGTAAATCTTGCATTTTCTTTTCTTGTTCTTCTTTTAATGCTTTTACTTGATTAGAAGATGCAACAATTTTATTTACATCTACAACTGCAATTTTTTTTACTTCTGATGCCATTGCAAAATTATTAAAGCCTAAACTTAATCCTAATACTAATACTATTAAGCTTGTTGTTTTTAATTGTGTTCTCATTTTATTACTCCTTTCATTTATATTATAATTCAATAATTGAATCAGAACTATTTTTTGACATTAATTCATATAAAATTTGATTTTCTGTTGCTTTATCTATGTTTATAAATTTTATATCCGCATTATTGTCGTAAACTCTAGTTATTTCAGCCTGAATTGTTTTTGGACTATTGTTGATATTTAAGTTTATTTTTATTTTTTGTCCGACATTATAATTTTGGTTTTCAATAATTGCACCATTTACAGACATATTTTTAATAGGAATATCAGATATAATTGTTCCTAAATTTTCTGCACTAAAGTTCAATGCCGTTTGACTTATATTTACAGGATTAATAACTTGTAAATTAGGCTGTGTATTTTTGTTTTCCAACTCTATTTTATTTTCTTTGTATGTCAAATTATAAAAACTGCCTTCTGTATTGAATTTGTTTACAACTCTATCAGGATTAAAGTTTACAACAGGAGCTGATGTGTTAATTACACTTGTATTATTCATTCCTAAACTAAATTCGCCTGTTTTTTGAGTATATAATTGTACAGTTGAATCAATAAGATGAGTTAAATTATTATCCAATACAACGCTATGAATATCGTTTTTAAATGAGCCAGATTGATTAACATTTGCATTTGATATTTTTAAATTTACGCCTTCAGTACTTACATTTGCAGTATTTGATTCCATTTTATTTATATTTATACTTGAACCTGTGTCCTTAATACTTATATCATTTGTGGCATTTAAAGTTCCAAGAATATTTATACCGTTAGTACCTGCATTTGCTGCATTTTTAATATTTAAATTACCGTCTGTAGCAGTTATGATTGAATCTGCACCTGTATTTATACCATATTCAGAATTGTAACTGATTATATTTATATTTCCGTTACTTGCTTCAATTGATGAGGAAATTAAAGTATTACCGTTTCCATAGTTGTATATGTCTAAATTACCTTTTCCTGCATTTACAACATATCCGTCTATTGAAATTCCACCAACTGTTTCAAGACTGTTATCTTTTATAGATGCTATAATTATATCATTTACGGCATTTGAATTACCTTCGTTAAGCACAAGAACTGCATCTTTTTCAATTTTTAAATCTCCGTCATAGTTAAGTATTGCAATATTACCGTTTTTAGTTGAAATAGCTCCGTTTACAGATGTTCCGTAATCTTCATTATATACTGTTGCTTCATTATTATTAGTAATAATAACACTGCCGTTTTCATTCATAATTGTTCCGTTGATAATTGCACCATAAGATGAATTGCCAAGTGTTTGTTTACTTGCATTTGTTATAATAACATCACCGTTTTTATTATTAATTACAGCATTTTCTCCAATAAATAAATTTCCTCCACCGTTATTTAATATTTCCAAATTACCGGTATTACTATCTTCATCTGTAGATACACTATAATTGTTTATATTACCTGTAATAATAAATGAACCGCCGCCTTGATTATCAAGAGTTATACTTGATGTTCCAGTTTGAGTTGTATTATTATGAATATCACCCATAATAATAAATGTTCCATTACCAACATTTGTTAATTTGACATCTCCGGTGCCGTTATAAAGTTCATAGTTTGGTCCTAATATTACAGCACCATTATCTCCATATGCCACAGTTGTTCCTGAATCAGATTCATTTCGTGAATTAATATAATTAATATCTCCGCTTGCACCGATAATATGACGATAAATTCCTTGCTTTGCATAAACATTTACAGTTTCATCATCATAATAAGGTCCGCCGTTAGATGTTATAATAACATTTCCATTATTTGCTTTTATATCTGTATATCTTATATCTGTTCCTCCACTGGCACTGTTTGTTATTAAAATATTACCGTTTTCAGATTGAATAAGATTTTTTTTATCTGCAGTGCCATTAATAATAGTATTAATTACCGGATTAGTACTTGTACTATTATTAGTTATGGAAATATCTCCCGTATCAGTTTTTATTGCACCTGCTATGGATAAGTTACTTGTAGAATCTTTATCATTTTCTATAAGTATGTTACCGCTTTTATATGCAGTAATATCACCTTTAAGAGTAATACTTCCGCCCTTACTTTCTCTTGATGAATATCCTGAGTTTGTTATTTTTATGTTGTAGTCTTTTCCTAAAGGCACTAGTGTATTACTATCATTTAAAGTTATACTACCACCATTAAGTGTTAAACTTTCGCCCATTGAATATATTTCTATGTTACCTAAGGATGCTTTAATTGCACCTTTAAGCGTTGTGTCATCTGATATTGTTGCAATTATAATTTCACCATTATCACTTGTTATATCATTTACGGTTAATTTATCAGAACCTAATGTTAAAATGGTTAAATCACCTTTTTTTGTATATAAACTTTTTTGTATATCAGCACCACTTGATGACATTATATTAATATTTCCATCCTTATTTGTAATATTTTCGGTAATATCAACTTTAGCATTAGAGTTTTCATTAAGGATGGTTATGTTTCCTTTACCGGAACTAATATCCGCAACACTTAATTTTTCATTTCCATTTGATGATACTAAAATATTGCCTTCTTCTGTTAATATTGCTCCTGCAAGAGTTGTATTTTTGGCATTTGATTCTACTGTTATATTACCTGCTTTTGATACATTTAAACTACCTAATGAAGATAAAATAAATGATTCAGCAATATTCCCTTCTTGAATAACAGTAATATTACCGGTTGAAGCAGTTATTGCATTTTTAATTGATACATTTCCTGTTGTTTCATTAATACTTATATTACCGATATTATTGTTAATTACACCTATAATAGTTGAACCGTTTGTTGAATTAATATTTATCTCACCGGTTGCATTAATATCGTACTTAGCAGAACTGTCATCTAAGGTAATACCTTTTGCATTTATTGATAGGGTACCTTTATTTTCAAGAGCTTCCGTACCTACTGCATTTGTAATAAATCCTGCAAGTTCAGTTTCTGCATTGTTAGATGTTATCGTTGTATCGCCTGTTATATTTGAAATTTTTGTTGCATTCTTATTTGATGTTTTCGCTATGTAATCATTTGAAAGATTATGAACAATAATTTTATGATTTGTTTTATTTACAATATCAACTTTTCCGTTGCCAGATGAGTAAGTATAAGTTCCGTTTCCTGTAATATTATCAGAATCAATTGTAATAGATCCTTTTGAAGCATCTGTAATATAGATATGGATGTTTCCGTCATTATCTCTAACAGCTTTAATGTTATTATCAGACATTAAATAAACTGATTTACCGTTTTTGTCCATATTAATAACGCCATCTTCATTCAATGTAAGTTTATTATACAAAGTATCATCAATTGTAATATTTCTAATTGAATTACCTGCTTTTACGTCAGCATTATTTATGAATTGAGATGTTTTAATATTAATATCTTTACCTGCAAATAATTTTGAATCGTTATTCATTTGCATTTTATATGATTTTGTAACAAGAACATTTCCTTGCGTAGCAACAAGTTGCTTAAAATTACCATCTGAAAGATTATTGAATATTATATCTCCACTATCATTAAATATGCTTGTAGGAAGTAAGCCGTTAGTATCATATTTTCCGTTAAAGACAATGTTTGATATATTTGATTTTACTAAAAGAGGATTATTGTGGTCATAGTATGTATTTATCTCTATTGCATTTGTAATATCACTTATTCCGTTTGTTTTTTGTACATTATGAGAAGGTGATGGTGTATAAGCAATTCTGCCAGGTTGACTATAATCAACACCATTTATAATCAAACCTCCACTTGTATAATTATACAATACATCGTTAAAAATCATACTTCTATATGAATAGTTATCAATTTTTAACCCAGGTGTTGCTGTTTGAATTTCACCAGTTCCTGTTAAGGTATTTAATCCGCTTATTGTAACTTTAGAACTTTTAAAGTTTATATTATAGAACATAATAGAACCGTCTGCCAATTTTCTTTTATTACAATTTTCTATTTGTTCAATTCTATATTGCTTGTTAATTTTTGATTCTTGAAGTTCAGCCAAATGATCTATTATAGTCTGTTTTGAATTATCAAGTTGTTCTATTGTTGAATTAATACTATCAATCTTTGCTTGAATATCATTTATTATATTATCTTTATTATCAATTACATAATATAATTGACCATTTTTAATATATGTAGGTATTGAATATTTTCCATCGGCTACGGTTTCATTTGATATGTCTTTTAAATATATATCAGCTAATGTTGTAATAACAGCTTGTTTATAATTGACAGATATATTATTATCATTATTAACTGTTTTTGTTATTATTGCAGTTATTGAAGGTGCATCAGTAAGATTAATATTATTTGAAATATTTTCAAGCAGTGCAGTTGCTTTTTCTGTTGAAATTCTTGTTTCTGCAGAATTCCCTGATGCATTAACAATTTTACTAACAACATCATCAGACATCTGTTGTTGTGTCATTATATTTTGAATGTTATATAATTTATTTTTAAGAGCTTGATATTCAGATTTATAAGTATTTTGTTTGGCTTTGTTATTGTTAATGTTTTCTTCCCAATTCATATTATTATATAAATCCAATTCTTTATCTATATCCGCAATATCATCTTTTAAATCTAAATATTCCGGATCACTTTTAGGATCATAATCACTTTTAGCAAATGAATAGTTTAAACCCTCTTGCATTGTTTCACTGATTACGTTTCCATCTTTATCAATTTTTACGTATGCTGAATTTCCTCCACCTGTAATCAGTTTACCGTTAAGATTTATATCCATATTATTATTGTTTGTTCTATTATTATGTCTCCATTTTTTATGAATAAATCCAAGATAATAACTGTCTTCATTTTGGTTTGTATTATAATTAGCGGTTCCGTCATTTCTGAAAATATTGATATCTCTGCCTGATTGAACAACAGAGTTTGTATCCACATCAAGATTTCCTTTTAAACTTGTTGTAATTCCACCATAGGCATGTGTAACAGGTACAGCAGCTTTTGCCGTAGCATAAGATCCTGCGACAAGGTTGTTGTTTGTATCATTGTAGAATTTTATATTTATATCATCTACTATTGTTTGTAATCTTGAATTTGCCAAATTAACATTACTGTTTACAGTTAAATTAGTTTCTGCAGTTGCGTAGGCACCTGAACCAAAACCTCTTGCATCTACGTTTGTTACTGAAGATAAATCTGATTTAATATCCATTAAAATATTCAAATCATTATTTGCCATAACATAAGAATCAATAATATTTAATGTATTATTGTCTGTTACATTCAAATAAGAATATGCTTTGTTTTCTGCCGCAAAACCGCCTGAAGAACCATCAACATATTGTTTAAATTCTGTAACAGGTTTTATTTGAGATGTAAAATTATTTGTTGCATAAAGTTTTGAATTATTTTTAATATCTATTGTTGTATTTTGTTTAATATCCGTATTCAAAGTTAATCTATCAACATCAACAAATCCTCCAAAAGCATTTTTTACCTTTGTTTCTTTACCTGATTTTGTCGTAGATTGTGCTGTAAGATTTATGTTCTTTGCCGTTATTTTTGAATTATCAAAAATCATACTTGCTTTTGCAGAAGCTTCTCTTTTTGCTTTTGTAATATTTATTGATACAAAACCTCCACCTACACTGTTTTGATCCATTGTAAGTATGTTAGTGTTATTTATATTTGCATTAAAATCTCCTTTATTGTTAACATTTGCATTTTTGAATTCAAGTATATTTGATGCATCCATTACTGCATTTACACCATCACTTGCACTCGTTGAAATAGCTACCAAAGCGGCTTTGATATTACTTGTATATACCTCTGATTCGTTTGTTGCATCAGAATTAATTGTAGTAGCATTTAATAATGCATCATTATTTGATGTTAATCCATATAAAATCTTTGATGTTCCGCTAACATTAGCTTTTAATCCGAGTACATCTATTACTAACGCACCTACATTTGTAGCATTTGCATCAGATAAAGCCTTTCTTAAAACGTTTTGTTTTAAATTAAGTGAATTTGCATTTATAATACCTAAAGTACTAATGTTCGTAGAATTATTTGCTATTGAATTTAAGTTGCTTCCATATCCTGATACAATAGATACTCTAACTGAAGATAATTTTGTACTTGCATTTGCTTTATCACTTAATTCAGCTTCAATTGCTTTTTGAATTTCTATATTAGAATTTGCATTACCTAAAGTAATATCATTTGAGCCATCAACTATGGCATTAACTGTCATTTTTCCGAAAGATAATCCTGAAACATCAACATTTTTTGCATCTCCACCTGCAGATGCAGATTTATCAGACATTGATTTAATGGTTAAATTGTTTGCTTTGATAGATTTTCCTGCAACAATTGCTTTAGTTGTTCCTGACGCATTTGCTTTTTGGTTCATAACAGAAACCGTAAGCCCTGCAACATTAACCTTTGAAGGAGTTTCTGCAACTGCTTTTACTGTACCTGCAGTTTTATTATCAGATTTTAAACCTGATAATACATTTATATCTCCGGCAGTTAAAGTTAATCCGTCATTACTGTCATTAATACCTGCATTTGTTGTTGCATTTGCTATTGCTGATGTATTATCAACATTAACATCAACAAGTGATACGGCTATTGATGAAAATCCGTTTTTAACATCAATGCCATTATTGTATGCATATATATTCAAACTATCTGTAATATCAATGTTTCCTGTTGCATCAATTAATGCTTGGCTTAGTGCATTATCTTCAGCTTTTGATACTGTTACATCAACTCCAAGTCCTGATACTGTAACTTGTTTTAAACTTGTATTAATTGAATCATTAAAAGATGATGTTATATTCATATTTTTGGCTTTAACATCAACATTGCTGCCTGTTACGGTAGATATTGTATTATTTTCTTCTTTGATATTTGCAACTTTAACTGCAACACCTACAGCACCGGATACACTTACTATCGTAGAATTAGCATTTATTGTATTTTTCGAATCTGAAGTAATATTCAAGTTTCCTGTTGCATGAACAATTGCATCAGATAAACTTGATTTAGTGAGAGCTTGATTTCTAAAATATGCAACACCTGCATCAATATTTGCACCTGAAACTGTAACTCCTAGAGCTTTCGTATCAGATTTAATAATACTGTCTGATGTTAAATTTACATTGTTTGATTCTACATTACCGCCTGAAATCTTAGCATTGGTTTTATACTTCATTTTTGTTACAAATACGCTTGCACCAATAGCTCCTACTCCGGCAGATATTTTTGTATTTTGTTGTTTTGAAGTATCACTATCATAGCCTTTTAATGTATTAGAAGCTTTTACATTAGTATTTCCTGTTGTTTTTACTTTTGCATTTATATTTGAAACAGTACCCGCATTTTCAGCGCCTGTTACAGGAGAATATGCTGCTTTCATATCATTCGCCGTTGTTGTTGAATAATTTGATGCTGACTTATTAAAATTCCCTGTTACATTACTTACAGCATTTGCCAAGTGCATATTATTACCATTTTCGACGTCATTAACATTGAGTTTTCCGCCGATATTGTTGATATTAACCAAAGCACTTGCAGTAACTGCACCTGCTCCGATATTTAATTCATTTACATCAAGTCCTATTACTGAATTTGAATCTATATCGAGCGAAGTTGCGGTCAATAATCCATTGTTACCTAAAACTTGTGCTTGAACAGTATCGTTTATTATATTGACATTTACAATAGCACCAACAGCAGCATAAATGGCTGCATTAACCATAATGTTATTATTATTTAAGTTTGTTATACTTTCAGCATTAACAGTAACTTTACCGGTTGATGTGATATTTTTATCTTTCATATCAATATAGGCATTAACTTTTGATTCGTAATTATTAACCATTGTTGCAACACCTACTGCTGCTGCCAATGATGCACCTATTGGTATAATTTGTGTATCTATATTCTGTGAACTCTTAGCTTTTACATTAATATTTTGAACATCTGTTAAAGCTGTATTATTAATGTATGCCATAATGTTATCCGTGAGAACATTTACTGTTACTGACACAGGAACAGCTGCTGCACCTGAAGCACTTACAACTATTGCATTGTTATCAAAAATTGATTTTTTACCAGCTAAAATAGTTACTTTTCCATTATTTAAGCTTGAATTATCAACATAAGCTTTTACAGTTTCATTTACAACATTAACTATTGCATTTGCATTAACAGATGCAGCTCCTGATAAACCAACTCCAACAAACAGTGCTTTTTCAGAGAATGTTGCATTGGTATTATCAAAATTGTTCATCAAAGATTTATTTGCAGTAACGGAAGTTTCGCCTGTAACAGAAAGAGTTGAATCTTTTATATAAGAATTTGCGGTATTTTTAACAATATTAGTTAAAGAATAACCTCCGACTGCAGCTACACCTGAACCTGCTACATCAACTGAAACAGAATTTATATCAGCAGTACTTGCAGTATCTATATAAACATTTGAAAGTGTTTTACCTTCACTTGTTATTACATTATCTAAATATGATTCTGCGATATTTGATAATTTATTTAAAGTTACAACAGCACCAACACTTGCTGTACCTGAAGCTGTTGCCGCAACATCTACTGATTTAACGTTAGTTCCATTAGATGCACTAAGAGCCAATGATGTGTTATTAACTGTTGAATTTTCAACTTTTGCCTCAGCTTTTGATTTTAGAACATTTACATCAACAGCTCCTCCAACTGCAGCTACACCTGAAGCAGCACCTAACGCACTTACTGTTTGTAAATTTTCAATATTACTTGCTCCAACATTTGTATTTGTAGCTATATTAACAACAGAATCGTTTGTTATATTTGCCAAAACATTACTTTTTAATACATTTACTTCGGCATTAATTCCGACAGAAGCCGTACCTGAACCTGCTATTGCCCCTAATATTTGATTTAATTGTGTTTCATTTTTTGCTATAACATCAAGATTTTTACCTGTTACATTAGTTTTATTTAAAGATGAGGTTACATTGTTATTTATAACTTTTACAAGAACTGTACCTTCTATACCAGCTACACTTGCACCTGAAAGATTATATGCCATATCCCAATCAGAGAATGTATTTTCAAGAGATGATGAGTTTAATGTATTCTTTAGAGAATTTAAATCATCTTTTGATACAGGTGCATTTTTTGTATGTGCACCGTATGAATTAATCGCAGATGCAGTAATTTGAACATTATCTGCATTTAAAGTATTTGCACTGTCATTATTGCCGGATGAAGCAGTTACGGTTTTATTCATAACATCAATATAAACAAGTCCGCTAACGGCTGCTGTACCTGTTGAAAGTGCTGCTACTCCGCCTCTTGTATACAATAAAGATTCATTTACAGCACTAATTATTGCATTTGTTGCACTATCAAGATTTCCTTTAAATAATGATTCTGTTTTCCCCTTATTTACATTTACAACAATATCTGCAGCTACTCCTGCAGCACCTAATGTCGCTCCGACTGACGCAGGAATTATATTATAAGTTTCTGATGATGTTGCCGAATTTTTAAATACACCAGCTTTTTTAATTGTTGTTGCATTATCTATATTTGCTTTTGTTGTTGTATTTGTTATATTTGTAACAATATTAGCACCTGTTGCAAAATTTGATAAATTTGCCGCAACTGCTACTGTTATTTCATTTGAGTTAATTTTATAATCTGAAGTATTTGTCAAATTTCCGTTTGTTGTTAATGTTGAACCTATTATATCAGCATTAGTTGAACTATTTAAAATATTAACCATTCCGTTAACATTTATTGTTGCACTACCGCTTAATCCTAAATTTGAGGCAATTTCTCTTAAAATTTCATCATTCATAGCATGAGAAGTTATTGATGAAGAATTTTTAACGGTTGAATTTTTAATATCTGATAAAACATTATTTCCTAGAACTTCAATATCACTACCTATTCCAACACCAAATCCGCGTGATGATGTTGAAAATTCCAATGCCCCATTCACATCAACAAGATGAAGTTTATTTCCTGCAAGAATATTTATATTTTCTGCTTTATTAATTATTGTTCCGTCTAAAACAGAAGATACGGTATTTTTAATAATATCTGTACCGATGCCACCTTCAAATGTGTAAGCACTTCCTGTTCCTAATACAACAGAACCTCCCATGGCAAATTGTACAATATCATCAGAATCAATTTGTTTTCCGTTTTTATCAACATTTGAATTGATATTTATATCTTTGCCGTTTGAAATTGAACTGTTTTTTACTTCGGATTTAGTAGTTTTTCTTAAGGTATTTACATTTCCTGCAAGTCCTGCTCCGATTTTTGAAGAATCACTTCTTGAAGCATCAAGTCCTCCTGCAGCATTTTGAATATTTGATGTATTGGTACTTATTACATTAATATCTATTATATTGGCATTTTTATTATTTCCGATTTCCGCATTATCAATTAAAGAAGATACTTCATTCGATGCCATATTCAAATTAAATGAACCACCAATTGCAACTTTATCATTGCTTCCGCCTGCAAAACCGACTGCAATATCAAGGTTTTTATTTGTATTTGTTGCATTAACATTTAAATTGTTATCATTGTCGTTTGTAAAACTTATTACTGTCTTATTTATTTCATCTCCGGTTATATAAGCCTTTGTATAGCCATAGTTGTCTGTTACATTAACTGCTGCACCTGAACCAAGTTTATTATCTTCTCCATATACTATGCCACCGGCTATTGAATAAATATTTTGGTCATTATTAGCATCAACATTCAATATTTTTTCAACAGTAACTGTGGAATTTGTTATTCCTGCCTCTGTTTTTGTATTTGCTCTGTTTACATTCGCTGCACCAATAAGTGCAAGTTTTAAGTTACTTAATGATGTAGTTGAATTTGCTGATTTAGTATTTGTATCTGTTAAAGTTTCTTTATCGTTCAATTTTGATACTGTTGATTTTGCATCTTGACCATCAGCTTTAGAATCCGTATCTGAATTTGCAGTTTTAACATCTTCATCTTTTAATGTATCTTTAACTTCTTTAGTAGAATCTGTCGTTGACGCAGCTTCATCATCTGCCGCCTTATCCGCTTTATTAACAGAATCTTGAGTTTTTTCTTTCCAGTTTCCGTAATTTCCTATATCTTGTGTTTTATCACTATCAGCCAAAGGTGCTGATTCTTCATCGGTATAGGATGTACCTTTTCCTGCTTTTGTTCCGCCTTTAAATGCACCTGCAATTGAAACGAGATAACTTGTTTCATCTGTATCTGCAATAATTTTAGATTCATTACTTACGTTTATTGTTGAATCAGCAATCAAGGCTTTAATGGTTCTATCTATACTGTTATAATTTACAACCGCACCAAGAGCAATATTTTCATCATTTTTTTGCCTTGAAATAGCACCTAAAAAAGTTGCATTTAAAAGTGTATCTGTTAAATCAGTTGTACTTTCTGCAAAGCTATTAGTGTATTTATATATAGAGGCTTTACCTGCATTTAAGTAAATATTATTAGATTTCAACAAATCTGAACCTGAAATTATTGATGAAGTTTCACCGCCAAAGTTTTGGACTGTAACAGCACCTGTAACACCATATCCGATAGCATTATTTCCCATTTCTGCTATTGTGATATACTTTTGGTCAGTTGCAGAATCTAATTTAATATTATTTGTTACTGTATTGGTTGTTGTAGAATTTATATAGCTTTTTGCATTGTTATCAAATGTATTTACAATAACACTGCCTCCTGTTGCAGAATTAAATTCTCTGACTAAATTTGCTGCATTCAAATAAACATTTTTTGCATCTTTTACCGTTGAATTTGTAATTGATGCATCAGTATTATTTGTAACCGTATTTACAATAACAGAACCTGCAACGCCTGATGATGTTCCTGATATATTAATATAATTATTTGAGTTACTTTCTATTGATTTATTTATTGATGTAATAACAGGAGTTGACGATTTTTGAGTAATAGAAGTCCAAATACTTTTTGCCGTATCTTTTGCTGTATCCCATGATATTATATCAAACTTATCTTTTTTGCTTTGCATATCAATTTCTACGTCGTTACTTAATCCGTCAATATGCATACTTATTTTCATATCAGAATCAGTTGTATCAGGAAGTTCTGTTGATGCAAAAACATTTATATCATCTGTTGCTTTCACATTTAAAGAATCAATATTTGCAGTTGTATTATTAGTTTGATTATTTACAATCAAACCTGCATTAGCACTAAATGAACTCGTTTGGTTGGTATTTGAAGTTACAGAATTTTTAGTTAAATCAACGTTTTGAGCTTTAACATTTACATTCTTTGCAGATGTAATATCAGCTCCGCCTATTATTTTTGCATTGTTTGTATTTGTACTGTTATTAACTAAAACTATACCGCCGAGATTTGCCCAGCTTGCACTCCCTTTTGCTGCTGATTTTGAGTTAGCTTCTAATTTTTCATTATTTTGAGCTTTTGCACTTGTTGCAACTTCTTTTGCTTTAGTTTCATCAACTTTATCACTTTTATCTGTTATACCATTGGCAAGAGCTTTAACCTTATCAAGGAGCGTTAAAGTTTCTGATTTTTTGGTATTATCAGTAACCGATTCAATTTTATTAACTATCGTATCATTCGCAACATTAACACTATTTGAATAAACTTCAACAGAATCGGATTTAGTTTTTATTTTGCCACCATTTATTACAGCTTCTGTTGTATTGGTTTGTTTTTTTATAATAGCACTAGCTACAATACCTGTTGATTCATTTTCTCCCTCCGCAGCTGTATTGGTTAAATCTAATTTTGTTGTATCAAGACTGGTTGCAGATGCTTTTAGTGCAGATGAATCAATGATTGCATTTTTTAAATTTACCTTTGATGATGTTGTTGTATCATTGCTTAAAAAGGATATTGAAAAATGTCCCAAAGTATCATTAGTCAGAATTGTATTATTTTTAATCTCAATATCTGCATTATTTATTGCATTCGCATACAAATTAATTGCCCCGACTGCATTGACAACAGAATCTTCAATCAAAGTCTGAGCATCGGCTGTTGTTCCAAAATAATATAATAGACCCGTATCTCCACCTTTTTTACCATCTTCATCAGCATAAGATGATTTCATTTTAAGGTTTGATTTTGCATAAGATATGATGTCAGCTTTTGCACCCGATAATATATTTGAATTTTTTACATCAACCTTTGCTGCAGCTTTAACATCCAACGGTACAGTTGCACCGTCTTTAAAATAATCTTCAATATAACCTGATATACTTTTTGGAGCTGCATCTTCAAGTGCGGTTTGTAAAATATGTGTTATATACGAATAGTTATCCGCAATAGTTGTTTCAACTTCATTTTGTGCTGTTGATTTTATTGATACTTCACTTGCTCCAATATTAGCGTTGTTTAATGTAACAGATGATGTTACATTTTCTATGTCTGAACTTAATGCAGTTGAAGATTTTACATTACTTGCAATAAGATTTAATTTACCGTTTTGTAAATTTAAAGAATTTGCATCACTTATATTGTTTTGAACCAGTGTATCAAAAAGAGCTTTTGCCTTTGCAAGGCTTGCTTCAGTATTATCATAAACCGTTGTATTATTTTGTAGTCCGGAAATAATACCTGATTTATTGTTTTCTGTTCCAGCAACAGTGATATTGTTTCCATAAATATCAACATCTCCGCGTGAAATAATTTTTCCGTTTACAGTTACATTATTTCCAAGATTATTTATTAGCCCTTTCCAATTATCATTCTCTTTACTGTATTCGTAATTAACAAGAGAACCGCTTCCGTTTATAGCATCTTGATAACCTTCAATAAAAGAGTTATACTTTTGTGTAGTTGGAGCAATTAAAGTCAAAGCTCCTACATTTAAAACTCCTGATGCACCGATTACAATACCGTTTGGTGAAACAAAAATTGCATGTCCTTTTGAGAATGCACCATTATCGTTGATTGTATTTAAAATACCGTTTATTAAAACTTGACTGTTTACAAGATTTACAAATTTGTTGTAGTTGCTTTTGTATATTAAGTTTGCTATATCACCTTCTGACAATTTAAAGTTTGAATATTGTCTGAAACCGGTTGTGCCTGATATTTGTTGAGGATTAATGTTATAAACATTTCCTTGAGGAGCTACACCGCTAATATCACTCGCTAAAGCTGTTGATATAAAACTATATTGTAGTGTAAAGCATATTAAACATATACTTGAAACTAATTTTTTTATCATATTTACTACTTCCTAATTTATCTTTAATAACAATAGGGGGTTATACCTACTTTTATTCACATTTTACAGCATTTTTAATGATTATTTTTTATTTAAAACAAAATATTTACAAAAGTCATATTTCTTCATATTTTCTACGCTCATGTTTTATTCATATTTAATTGGTAAATTTTCTTTTTTCTTGCCTTTATTTGCATTTACAATTCATTAAATTTCTTAAAAAATTCCGCTTTATTGTGGTTTTATGTTACAGTTTTTTATAAAAAGTTGGGGAAAGATGAAAAAGAAATTTATTATAGGAATTTTATTAATCTTTATATGTGTACAACATGCTGTCTTTGCAGAAACAATTCCGCAAGCTATACAGGAAGCAGGCTCTATAAATTCTCAAAATGCAGATAAATTGAAAAATTTTGAGAAAGAAATGCAATTTAGCAAAGATTTTGAACAGTTTGAAAAAAATAAAAATATAGAACAAAAAGATAAAGAACTTCAAAAGCAAAAACCTAAAAAGAATGTACAAAAAGCAAAACTTGAAGAATACGCTACAAAAGGAGTTTATATTGAAAATATTGAAGTTTCGTCAAGTGAAATATTGACGGAAAACGAAATTAAAAATATTATCAATAACTACATAGGCAATAATCTTAAAATAGAAGATATACGTAACATAGTAAAGGATATTAATAAATTATATCTTGAAAAAGGTTATGTAACGGCAAGAGCATATCTTCCTGAACAAACGATTGAAAATGGAAAAATAAAAATATATCTTGCAGAAGGAAAAGTGGGAGATTTAAATGTAAATAACCCTGCAAAATGGCATTGGACAAAAGATAAATATATAAAAGACAGAATAAATGTAAAATCCGGAACAATTTTTAATATAGCCGAATTAGAACGAAATATTTTACTTTTCAATAGATATAATGAGGGTGTAACTTTATCGGCAAACTTAAATAAGGGTACAAAGGATTTAACAACAGATATAAATCTTATCTCAAAAGAAACAAGTCCGTTTCATCTTCATTTTATAACTGATAATCAAGGTAGAGAAACAATTGGTGTAAACAGATTTGGAATTATGTTTCAAGATGACAGCTTAACAGGTCACAGAGATAAACTTACATTCGGAACTTATTTAAGTAAATCTTCTGTTACACCGTTTTTTGATTACAATTTACCGATAAATAAAAAAGATGGCAGAGTCGGTTTTATGTATTCATATAGTAAATCGGATATAAAAAGCGGACCTTTTAATATGTTTAATATAGGCAGCCGTTCTCATAATTTTTCATTGTATTATAGCCAGCCGATTATAAGAAAAACATATATGGAATTAACAAGTGTGTCATCGCTATCTTATAAACATGCTATAACATCTATTGAAGATATAGATTTGAATACAGATAAAATACCTGCGGTGCAAACAGGATTAAATTTCAGATATGATACCAAAAGAGGTATTTGGTATGCAAATCAGAATATTTATTATGCATTTCCTGAATTTAAAACTAATGACAGTTATCTAAAACTTGAGGGTGGAATAGTAAGAATGCACGATTTTGGACACGGTATAATCGGACAATTAAGAACAAGTTACCAAGTTATACCGTATAAACACGTTGTTCCTTACGTTGATCAGATTGTAGCAGGAGGTATGAATACCGTAAGAGGTTATTCAGAAGGGTTGTTAATAGGGAAAAGTGGTTATATCGCAAGTGGAGAGTTAATATTTCCGATATTACCTTCAACAATCAAAATAAAAGATAAATCCACAATTAAACAAAATACCGAAATTGATATAAATAGTATAAATAATACAAAACCCGTTACTTTTAATAAAGAAAAAGAAATACCTTTTTTAGGTAAATATGTAAAAGGAGCTGTCTTTATAGATCATGCAGGAATTTTCCCTTACAAAGGTACTGGTGTTGGAACGGACAGTATTGATACAAGTGATTTTCTGTTAAGTACCGGTCTAGGATTAAGATTTCAGTTTCCGGGAGATGTTTCGGCAAGATTTTATTGGGGTATCCCGCTTATGATTAATAGAAATGCTCAATATAACAGAAATGGCAGATTCCATTTTGAGATAACTATTTCTCCAAGTATTGATAAAATATTGGCTTTACGTAAACCAAAAGAAAAATTGTAGGA
>CACZSH010000080.1 GCA_902783785.1 uncultured bacterium
CTTTGAATTCTCTTAACATACGGTCAACAATAATATCAAGGTGAAGTTCTCCCATACCGGAAATAATTGTTTGACCGGTTTCTTCATCAGATTTTACTCTGAATGACGGATCTTCTTCTGCCAATTTTTGTAATGCAATACCCATTTTTTCTTGGTCAGCTTTTGTTTTTGGTTCAATAGCAACCGAAATAACCGGTGTTGGGAATACCATTTTTTCTAATACGATAGGTGCTTTTTCATCACATAATGTATCACCTGTTGTTGTATCTTTCAAACCAACTGCTGCACATATATCTCCTGCATATACTTCAGGAATTTCGTTTCTTTGATCAGCATACATTTGAACTAATCTTGAAATACGTTCTTTCTTTTCTGTTGTAGCATTCAATACATAAGAACCTGATGCTAATTTACCAGAGTAAACTCTCATAAATGTTAAACGACCTACAAATGGGTCTGTCATAACTTTGAATGCCAAAGCTGCAAACGGTTCATCTTCTGAAGAAGCTCTTGTTGTTTTTGTACCGTCAGGTAATTCACCTTCGATAGCTTTTACATCTGTTGGAGATGGTAAGTAATCAACAACTGCATCTAAAAGCATTTGAACACCTTTGTTTTTAAATGCTGTACCGCAGCATACAGGAATAATTTGGTTTCCGCAAACTGCTTTTCTTAATACAGCTTTTAATTCAGGAACTGTGATAGATTCAGGATCTTCACAATATTTTTCCATTAATGTATCATCTTCTGATGCGATAGCTTCAACTAATTCTTCTCTGAATTGGTGAGCTTTGTCTTTTAAATCTTGAGGGATTTCATCACAAGAATCAAGTTCAAATACATCAATTTGTTTACCTAAGTCATCTCTGTATAATTCAGCTTTCATTTCGATTAAATCAATGATACCTCTCATTTGGTCTTCTGCACCAACAGGTAATTGAATAGCAAAAGCATTTGCTCTTAATCTTGTTCTTATTTGGTCTAAAACACGATAGAAGTCTGCACCTGTTCTGTCCATTTTGTTAACAAAAACGATACGAGGAACTTCATATCTGTTAGCTTGTCTCCAAACTGTTTCTGATTGAGATTGAACGCCACCTACTGCACAGAATACAGCGATTTCGCCGTCTAATACACGTAAAGAACGTTCAACTTCAACTGTGAAGTCAACGTGGCCCGGTGTGTCAATAATATTTAATTGGTGATCTTTCCAATAAGCAGTTACGGCTGCTGATTGAATTGTGATACCTCTTTCTCTTTCTTGATCCATGAAGTCTGTTACAGCTGCGCCATCGTGAACTTCACCGATTTTGTGAGTTTTACCTGTGTAGAACAAAATACGTTCTGTTGTTGTGGTTTTACCTGCATCAATGTGAGCGGCAATACCGATGTTTCTTGTTCTTGCTAATGGTGTTTTTCTTGCCATTTCCTTAATTCCTTTTCTTTTTTATATGTGTATAACTATTTATAAACGCTAATTATAGCCTTCTTCTAAATTATCCTATAAAAAACTTTAATTTCAAGCATGAAATTTAAAGACACAATCTTTTTTATTTACATATTATCTTACTTCTTTTCGTAATGGTTGATTAATAACGTAGTAAATTACATTTGTAAAAATTTTTATGTTAAAATGTATCGGGAAAAGAGGAAACAAAAATGCTTGATAATTTAGAAAAAATAACTGATTTTAAACATGGTGATAATACACATCAAGGTGCAAGTTTATATAAAACAGATTCAATGATTGATTATGAACTTTTAAATGGAGAAGAATTATCATACAAAAATATAAATGACATGACAACGTTAATTCAAATTTTAAGTGAATTTTTTGATGTAAATGCTGCAATAATGGTAAAAAACGCAATGCCATGCGGAGCAGCTTTAGGAACAAGTCTTACAGAAGCTTTTAATAAAGCTTTTGACTGTAATCCAATTAGTGTTTTAGGTTCTTGTATAGGATTTTCTAAAATTTTAGATACAGAAACGGCAAAAAAAATTCACTTGTCAGATTTTGAACTCGTTATGGCAATAGGCTATGACAAAGAAGCGTTAGATATTTTAAAGAAAAAACCTAATGTTAAAGTTATTAAAATAAATACACCGCTTGAAGAAGTGAAGATTTCTATGGCAGAAGAAGTTAGAATAACTCCGTTTGGAATATTACTTCAAGATGCAGATAGAGGTGATTTTAATAAAGATACTTTTAAAGTGGTTACAAAAAGAAAACCCACTACTGAAGAAATTGAAGATGCAATATTTGCATTTAAAATAGCAAAACATTCAAAATCAAAAGCTGTTGTTATTGCAAAGAATTTCAAAATGTTATCAATAGCACAAGGACAAACAAATTTTGCGGATGCTTGTACATGGGTTATGACTTATGCCTGTGATGACACAAAAGGTTCTGTTATGGCATATGACGGAATTATTGATACTGTTGACGGAATTCATATTGCAGCACAAGCTAGAGTCGCACTTATAATTCAAGCCGGTGGAGCTTTTAACGATAATATACTAGTTAAAAATTGTGATAAATATGAAATAGGAATGATTACAACAGGTATTACACACCACAAGATGTAAGGAATAATAAAATGGCAAAAGGATTAAATAAATCAGTAACATGGCTTTCTTTAGCACATTTTACAACAGATACATATTCAGGATTTTTAAATCCGATTATGCCGTTTATTGCTGCAAATTTAGGAGTTTCAATGGGAATTGCAGCACTTGTTATGAGTATTTCTCAATTAATTTCGCAATTAATACAGCCAATTTTCGGATTTTTTGCTGATAGTATTTTTAAACGTGTATTCATATTTTGGGGATTAATATTTGCGGCGATATTTTTTCCGTTGACAGCTTGTTCTAAAAATTTACCAATGCTTGTATTATTTGTAATCTTAGGAAGCTTGGGAGTAAGCATATTTCATCCTCAAAGTATAGGCTTTGTGATTAGATTTACAAAAGAAGATTTTACAAAAAATATGGGAATATTTTTGAGCTTGGGTTCAATCGGATACTCTTTCGGCCCTGCAATATCTTCTGCTGTTATGGAATATATAAAACTTGAAGCAATGCCTATAACTTCAATTGCAGGTGTAACTTTAGCATTGTTAATGTTTGCCTGTGTTCCTAGAATTTCTAATATTGACAAAAAACCCGAAAAGAAAGATATTTTAGAAGTTTTTAAAACAATTTTAACAAACAAACAAATACTTATTTTAATATTGATAGCAATAATGAAAGCAATTATTTCCAGCAGTTGTGCAATATTATTACCGTTTTTCTGGAAGGATTCAGGATATAGTCCTGTATATATCGGAATGGCATTATTTTGGTTTATGCTTGCAGGCGGAATTGGTTCATTATTGAGTCCAAAATTTGAAAAAATGATAGGCACTCGAAATATTATATATCTTTCAATGTTATCAATGCCTGTAATGATGTTTATTTTCGTATTTATGACGCCGATAAATCGTACAATTGCATTGATAGATTTTGTATTAATGGCATTTGTTTTAATGCTTGCGACACCTATAACAATGGTCTTAGCTCAAAAAGAATTACCTCAATATAAAAGTATAATTGGAGGATTTTTAAATGGTTTTTGCTGGGGAATTGTAGGTGGTATTTTGAGTGGACTTGGTTTTGTTGCTCAAAAATTTGGTGTACTTCAAATTCTTTTAATCGCAAGTATTCTTCCTGCTTTGAGTGTTTATTTTGTTAAAGATTTAAAAATTGAAGAAACAAAATAAATACGTGGAATTTAGCTTGAAAAAACAAACACTAAAGCCTTGTATAAATAGCGGAGTTGAAGCTTCCAGGTTCAAAATTTTTGTTGTGAAATATATCAAAAATTTATTAACTCCAAATACAGTAAAAATATGTAACAGTTTAACTAAAATTACTCTTAACTATATAAACCCCGAGTAATACGGAAATCGTACATATAATAACTGTTGATAATACATATATAGCTGCTCTTATATAATCTTCTGTATGAATAAAATGCAATAATTCAAGAGACAATGCACTGAGTGTACTTAAACCTCCACAAAATCCTGTAATTAGAAAAACTTTAAATGCAGGATTTAATCCGCTTTTCATTGCAAAATATACAAAAACAATAGTAGCAATAAAACAACCAAAGAAATTAGCGACAAGTGTGGCTAAAGGTAAATAGGTCAAATTAGGTGTTATTAGATATAATACATATCTGACAAGTGCACCCAACCCACCACCTAAAAATACTGCTATAAAATTCATTTCTTAATTCCTTATGTTATTAAAAAAAAGAGCCCCAGTAGGAATTCTTTTTTTAATGGCGGGGTTGATGACGCAAGGTTCGAACTCTTTAAAAGTTATTACGAACACTTGAATAATACCCCAGTAACCCGGAAGATATGTAATCTCATATCTTTACTTGATAAGGTAGCATAGAAATAATTA
>CACZSH010000081.1 GCA_902783785.1 uncultured bacterium
CACAGTTACATTTTCCGTTTTGTTTGCATTTGCAATCTTCTGAACAATTACATTTTTCCTTATTAGATTTACACTTTTGACATTTGCATTTTTCTGATTTACAATCACATTTTTTACATTCGCAATTTTCACATTTGCATTTACATTTTACCTTGTCACAATCACAATTTTCACATGCAAAAACACAATTCATTGTGAAAAGCATCAATCCAAAAACAAATAAGGATGTAAGTATCTTTTTCATATAAGCTCCTTTCAAAATATTCATAAAAGATACCCCATGGGGGTATATTTATAATATGGAGTTTTCTTATTTTTGTCAAGTTTATTTTGACAGATGCCCGTTTAAAATTTTTCCATCCGTTATTGAAACTTCGTAATTCATTCCAAAATAATTTGTTGCTGATATATTACCATTTTCAAGCAAATTTATTCCAACGTAAGGACTAAATTGAGATATTTCGGGATTGAACTCTTTTAAAGACTGAATACGCCAAAGTTTTTTTCCTGTCATATCAAGAGCAAATACATTATCCAATGTATCATCTTCATTTGGAATATCAAGCAATACAATAACTCTACCTTTTGATTCAAGGACTCTGTCAATATTTTGTTTAAATGAAACTTTATTAAATGGCAGTTTTAACTTATTTTCTTTAAATTCTATATCCATATTATGCGCTCTCTATATTATTGGAC
Organism: uncultured bacterium; assembly: GCA_902783785.1. GTDB lineage: Bacteria > Cyanobacteriota > Vampirovibrionia > Gastranaerophilales > Gastranaerophilaceae > UBA791. The sequence continues at coordinate 700 of CACZSH010000081.1, forward strand.
TCCCGGTAATTTACGCATTTGACCGTAAATTGTTGCCTTAGTACCACCTGTTTGGAAGTATTGAGTTCCGCCGCCTGCTCCCCAGCCTTGAACTGCTTTACATGAACCTGTTACAAATTCTGCACCTGCCGGAACTTGTACTTCAACTACGAATTTTGGCATTGCAGGTAATGCAAATTTTTCTTTTATTTGTGCAGGTGTTAATCCTGCTATATCATCATAAGCCATCAACCATGAACCTTTTGCAAATGAAGATTCATCATTAAATACTCTTACCATCTTTGTTTCTTTATCAAAGATTATTCTTGATGGTTTAGCATCGCCAAATGCTGCTTCCGTAATACCATAATCTCTTTTTAATAGATAATTTACGTCATCAGGAGTTTCTATTGATGGAATACCCGGTGAATAAGGATCAGCTTGGAAACTATGGGAATTTGCTGATATATCTGCACCAGAAGTTATTGCTATTCTTCTTGTATCAATCATTTTTTGTAATTGTTCTCTTTGAACAGGATCAGCAATAGAAGTTATTTGTTCTTGTAATGCATTTAAATTTGCGCCCATTGTGTTTACATCATATTCAAATTGAGAAGCAATACTTTTAAATTGTTTTTTATCAAGTGTTACTGTACCATCAGCAGATTGAGCTATTAAATCTGATAATCTGGTAACACCTTCATTTGCAGCTATTGTTTTTGCTACGACACCTTGTTCAACACCAGCAAGAGAATTATTTCCTTTACCCATAAAGTTGCCAATTGAATGCGGACTATTTTGTTTTCCACCTTGAACGACTACATCAGATAGAACAACTTGACCAACATGAGTATCTGCATTAGATAATACATCACCTCTTATTACATAATTTACGGTATTATGATAATCCTTCATTACACCACTTGATGCATCAACAATACGTTTTGTGCCAACCGCATCAAAAGTAACACCTAGAACATCAGGATACGAAGATGCAACCATCTCTGTTAATGAACCACCTAATGAATGACCTGTAACAATAATCTTAGCGCCTGGGTGATCTTTTTTAATTTTTTCTACAAAAGTTAAGGCATCAGCGATTTGTTCAGGAGCTCTTCCAGTCATCATTCTATAATCAGAAGCTAAATCCGCAACATCATCTGATCCTCTAAATGCAATAATAACTTTTCCATCTTTTTCGTATGCTCTTGCAGCAAACCCACTTTCAGCAGTATCTGAAGATAAGAATTTCCAACCTCCAATATCTTTTACAGGATCATCCATGCCATAAGCTTTACCAGAAAGAGTACCACAATCTTGTACAAGAGAAATATCATCTTGCAATCCCATTGCAATTACTTGTTGATTACTTCTAAACGTACCGTATGGAGCTACGTTATCAGCGGTTGTACCTGCATATCTTGGTGCCCCGTCTACATTTGGAGAATATGAAGTTCTTGCTTGTTGAATATTTTCAAGTCGCACAAGACCTCTTCCGAATTCTGAATTAGTATCAATACCTAAACTTGCAACATCAGCAACAGCATGACGCATTTGAGTAGACGTTACATCAACACTGATATGACCCGGGTCATCTACAATTCCTCTTATTCCATTGCCCAAATCTTGAGTTAAAACTCCACCCATTTCATCAGCAGCAACTGTTACACTGTATCTTGAATGTTCAGGATTTATTGCTTCAACTTCGGAAGCAGACCAAGGAATACTTTGATTAGATGATAAATCAGTTGCGTCTATTGCAGCATCTAGTTCTCTGGATAGCTGTCTTGCCCTGTATTCTTGTCTCAATTCAGGTGCATAAGAAATCGTATTACCCACACCAGATGCTAATGCAGATATTATTGTACTTTCAAGAGTAACTTCACCAGTATTAATATATTCTACACCCATATCCATAACTGTATTTGCAGCAGTGTCTAATAATATTTTTGATGCAGCAGGTAATGCAGTATTTTTAATTACAATAGATGCACCACCGCTTGCAACCTGAGAAATACCATCAACAGCAGATTGACCGGCAATTCTTAAATATTGGTCTACAGTTCCGCCTCTTTGAGATGTAGCTAAATCCCCGGCATCAACAGCAAATGATAATGCTGTTTGAGCACCTGCAGCCGTTGCCATTGCAGCAAAACCTGTTCCGCCTGTAGCAATACCAATTACTACTCCGCCAACAATTTTAACTCCTGATTTTAATATCATTGAGCTCGTTTCTACAGAATCTACATATTGAGTAACTCTTCTTTGAACATCATTTTTTGTTCCAAATGCAGTTGCATATGAATGGTTATATTCTCTTTGAATTTCATCAAATTTCTTACCTCCGGTTGCAGCTTGAGTATTTTGATGCAATCCTTTACTTATCGCTTTTGCTTGTTGAGACAAAAATCTATACTTATCATCAATTGAAGCTGTTTCAGGATTAATACCTGATTTTCTCATCAATTCATTTAAGCCTTTCATGCCTTCTTGTGCATTACCTTGCCCTGCAAAGGCAGCAAATTTTTTCAATTCCCTGTCATAAACTTGTTGTTTTGTTGCAGTCGTTGTCGTATACGTAGCTCCGGTTTGAGTCGCATATGCAGAAGTTTCTTCTCTTAGAACTCCATCACCATTTATGAGCATTGAGCAATCAGCATTAAATTTTGTTTCTTGGGCATTTGCCGCCGCAGCTTGTTGATATTGAGTACGTTTTTTAGAATAAGCCTCAACGGCAACAGGGTCGTAATCAACTCCATATATACGATGAAATGCTGATTTAAAATTATCTTCATTTGATTTTACAGGAAGTCCGGTAACAGGGTCTTTCTTGCCTTGAGTCATAAACCTTGGCAAATCAGAACCTGACGCAGAAGAATATTGTCTTAACGTAGCCAAATCTTTCTTATACTGCTCCATTTCAGTATTCATTCTATCAGGACTTAAATAAGAACCAGGTAAATAATTATCATAGAAATTTCTCAAACCATGAACAGCTTTTGACGACCATCCACTTGTTTCGTCATGATTTTGAAGGATTTGTTGTGCATCATTATATACAGCATCAATGGTTTGAACGGCACGGCTGCTATTTTCAGAGAAAGTTCTTGCCTGAACATCTTGAACTTCACGACTGCTCAAATTTTCTCTATTTTCAATGGCTTGAACAAAATCTGACATTATTCTTTCTAAGTCATCTGCACTGTTGCTATTCATAGCAATAGCTGCTTGTTGTTCAAAATTTTGGATATGTTGAGCAGGTAAACCTGCTTGTCGTGCTCTTGCCGATAACGAACTAAAAATATGTCCTTCAGCACCTCTTATTGCTTTATTAGTACTTGTTACTTCCCATGAGATAGCTTTTGCCAATGATTCATTCGGAGATTTTCTACCGTATGCCTTAAATGTTTCAACAACATTCATTGAATTAATACGACGTAAAGCATTTTGAAAATTTTGGTTGCTGTCAACAGTTCTTGTTTCAGTTTTTCTAAGTTCGGTATACAGAGCATTCGCAATTTCAGAGCCTTGGGCCTTCATTCTTGCTTTCCAAGCTTGATTTTGTGCCGCTTCTTCCGCCTCTCTTTTTTGTTGTGCTTGTACTGCTCTTTCTTGACGTAATTCAGCTTCTGTCTTGGTAGTATGAATAGTCATTCCTTTTTTAGGAACAGATATTCCGCGATTAAGCATCATTAAATCATTTGCTTTATTTGTATATTCTTCTTTGCTTGGTTCTTTTCCCAACTCAGAACGCAATAAATTTCTGGCATATTCTGTCCAGTTATTATAATTTTGTTCTACAGTTACTTCTTTAAGCTCTTTACCTTGAAGTCTTTGAGCAACACGTTCTTGTTCTTGAGCCGCATATTGACCTTGAGCTTGTTTAGAGGATACTCTTCCTTGTAACCCTCTAAAATCAGGAGCAAATTCACCCGAAACTTTTATTGTTTCCCCTGCTAAGAAATACGGCTGACCATTATTATAATGAACAGTTCCTCTATTTGTATGTGCCAATTCTGATTTTGTTCTGTCAAAGGCTTGGCAAATTTGTTCAAAAGTTTCGCCATTTTGGACAACTACAACAGTATTTCCTCTTCCATCATATTTTGCCGCTTTAATTGTACCATCAGGAGAAGTCATTACTGATTGTAATTTTCTTCCTGCTTCATTATACGTTGATTCTGTCGTTACACCATCTGAAGTAGTTACTGCATCATATTTTAATTTTCCGCTAGAATCAAACAGTCTACGAGTTTTAGTTCCATTACCATCAACTGCCAGTTCTTGAACTTTTATTCCGTTTTTATATTGAGTTGCTACAGATGAGTCAAGTTCACCGTTTACAAATCTGGAAACATTGGTAGTATCACCTTTTTGTGATGTTCTTGTATACACATTTTCAGATGTATAATTATACTCTATAATTTCTTGATCTTCTGTATCTTGTCCTATAATTTGTTTTATAGGTTTACCATTTGAAAATCCGTCTTCAACGCCTAAAAACGTTGTATTATTTCCATTTTTTAGTACGTGACTTTTTAATTTACCACTTTCATAAGACAATGTTTCTGATTCCCCTGATTCTTCATCAGTGTAAACATCTTCTGTTACGTTGCCTTCTTTATCGACTGCTCTTAACAATTTTTTGCCGTCAATAATTTGAATTAATACTTTTGAACCATCTTTATTTAATATTTCTTGTGAACCATCTTCATATGTTAAAGTTTGATTTCCCAACTCATCAACGACAGACGATTTTACAGGACTGTTAGCCGAAACTTCCAAAAACTTATTTACAAAGCCAAAAAGTTCTTTTGCTTTTATATCATATTTTTTAGCATCTTCACCTTGAGATTTTGCTCGTTCTTGTTGCGCCTTAAATATTTGTTCAGCTTCTTTTTTAGTGATTGTTTCATCACCATTTGCAGCGTTCTTCATACTCTCAGTAAAGACAGTAACCTCATTCATATCAAGGGTTTGATTCGAATTGCTGTCTATTGCGTCAAAAACTTGCAACATCTTAGCATCTGATTCAAAATCAGCACGCTTCACACCTGATTTAAGCTTTGCTAAATCAACGCTATTACCATTAGAATTACCTAATTTAAATTCGCTTCCGTTTGTCATGACTGCCTAAAAATACATGTATACATGATTTTAAACGTTTCTAAATAAAAAAACTTTACTTGTTTTTGTAAATTTCATACAATTTATGTACAAATTGTAACATTATTTATTTATTATAAAATATTTTCTAGAAAGGTTTTAACAATGGCAGGAATTTTAAACATACAAATAAATTCTCTCTTGGGAGAAAAAGAAGTTAATTTAAGTAAAATTGAATATTATATAAAGAAAAATTCTGATAAAAAATTAGACCTTGTTATCATGCCGGAGTTTTTTTCAACAAATATTGAATATCAAAATACACCGGAAAATAAAAATGGCGGAGATACAATAAAATTTATTCAAAATTTAGCAAAAATATACAAAACAAATATTATTACAGGAACCGTAGTAAGAAAAATTAATGACAAAATGTTTAACACTTCTTTTGCAATAAACAGGAATGGTGAAATAATAGCCGAATATGATAAAATTCATCTTTTCAATTATATGGGAGGAAATGAAGGCTGTAATATTACAGAAGGGAATAAAACAGTAATTGCAGACTTTGACTTTGCAAAAGTCGGTATGGCTGTTTGTTTTGATGTAAGATACCCATTACATTTCAACAAACTTATAAAACAAAACATTGATATGATTGTTCTTCCTGCATGTTGGATTGTACCTTCAGACATCTATAAAGATGAAGCTAGTCTTAAATATGCTCAAGATATGTGGATAGCCTTGAACAGAACAAGAGCATATGATAATATGGTTTACTTTGTAGTCAGCAATCAAACAAAAGACTGCGGAAATAAATTATATGCCATTGGCACTTCTATGATTATATCTCCGACTGCCGAAATTTTAGCAAAAGCAGAAAATAAAGAATGCGCTCTTTACGCTGATATTGATATAGAAAATGTTAAATACTTAAAATCCCTTTTTCCTATTGCAAATATAGATTAGTAAAGTTTAACACCAAATAACTGAAAGCAGATACCGATTATAGAAGCGAATAAAAAATAATAAAGCGGATTTTTTTTGAATTTGAAACTTATAACAAACAAAAATATAAATAAAGCTAATGCATAAATAGAATTTACATGAGATTTAAATAAATTAAGTCCAACGGCACAAAGCAGACCGCATCCTGCAGGTTTCAGAGAATAAAGAATTGTTTTTATTAAAAATTTATCTTTATACTCTTTTAGAATTTTTGATACAAAAATAACAAATAACAAAGATGGAAAAACAAGCGACAAAGTTGCGACAATTCCACCTAAAACCCCAAAAGACTGAAAACCTGCAAAGGTTGCCATATTAGCCCCAACAGGACCGGGAGTAATCATTGAAATTGCTATCATATTTGTTAATTGATTTTCGCTATACCAACCGTAATTATGTACTAATTCATACAAAAACGGTATTGTTGCATACCCACCGCCAAAAGAAAATAAACCTATCTTAAAAAATTCATAAATAAGGTGCAATAAAGTCATCATTTTTCACCTCTTTTTTGTTTAAATAAGTTTTTTTCAAGAAATTTTATTCCTACTCCAATAAAAACTGAAAAAATTACGATCAATACAGGTGAAATATTTAAAAAGAAAGATAAAACAAATGCAACAAAAAATATAAGCCAACTTGTAATATCAACCAAACTAAATTTCCACATTTCTTTTATTGTCAAATAAATAAGTATTATAACCGCAATTCCTACACCCCAAAAAACACTTTGAATAAAAGATATATTTAATAATTTATCAATAATTTCAGCAATTAAAAGAATAGATATTACAGGAGAAGTGATAATACCTAACAAAGCGGTTAATGCTCCTAATTTACCTCTTAATTTATATCCTGTAAAACAAGAAATATTTGCGGCAATTATGCCGGATAATGATTGACTGAGGGCATAAAAATCCGTAAGTTCTTCTTTTGTTATCCACTTACGTTTTTCTACTAAACTTTTTGTCATCAATGGAACTAAAACATAGCCACCACCTAATAATTGAATACCAAGTAAAAAAAATTCTATGTAAATATCTTTTAATGAAATTTTCATAATTTGATTATACCATTAAAAACATTGTATACTTAATGTGTAGTCCATTTACTCAATATATGAGAAAATTCAATAATGTTTAAAGAAAAACAAATAAACGGTAAAAATGTATTTTATTCTGATTTAATTCAAACAGAACATTTTTTCACATCAAGAGAATTAATTGTAAAAGATAATGTAAATGAAATTTGTGACTATCTTAAAATAGAACCTAAAAATCTCATTCACCCTACTCAAATTCACAGTGATAGAGTTGAAATAGTTAAAGATAATAAATATATTTACGATAATGTAGATTCTCTTATTTTGGATAAAAAAGATAAGGCGATTTACTTAAATTTTGCTGATTGCGTCCCTGTTATACTTTATGATTATAAAAATAACATAGCAGCAATTGCTCACGCAGGCTGGAGAGGAACATCAGAAAGAATTGTACAAAAAACTGTTATTAGAATGATGAACGTATTTAATTCAAATCCAAAATATATAGTTGCAGCTATTGGGCCATGTATTTCTTTTGAAGAATTTGAAACATATCCTGATGCCGTTAAAAGACTAAAAGCAAGTATCACAAGAATTCATAACCCATATTTTAATGGGAATTATGTCGACTTAAAAGGATTAAATAAAGAACAATTAAATGAAATCGGCGTATTTGATATTGATATTTGTCCTTATTGTACAGTAAGAGATAATGACAAATTCTTCTCTTATAGAAAAGAAAACAAAACACAAAATCGACATAGTGCTATTATAAAAATTCTTTAATATTCAACAAATAACCCTCTACTGAAACATTTCGCTTGATAAATATCTTTCACCTGTATCAGGAAGTAAAACAACAACGGCTTTTTCAGGATTTTCATTTGCTAAGTTTATTGCAGCAAAAAGACTTGCACCTGATGAAATTCCAATCAACAAACCTTCTGTTTTTGCAGATATTTTTGCTGTTTCCATAGCATCTTCATTCGCAACAGTAATAATTCTATCAACAACATCTTTATTAAAAGTATCAGGAACAAAACCAGCACCTATACCTTGAATTTTATGAGGACCTGCTTGTCCACCGGATAATACAGGACTTGATAAAGGTTCAACGGCAACTATTTGAATATTCGGATTTTGTTCTTTTAAAAATTTACCAATCCCGCTGACAGTTCCACCTGTTCCAACACCTGCAACAAAAATATCAATTTTTCCTTCCATATCTTTCCAAATTTCTCTAGCTGTTGTATTATAATGTTTTTCGGGATTTGCAGGATTTTTAAATTGCTGAGGAATAAACGAATTTTTTATTTCTTTATGCAATTCTTCCGCTTTTTCTATTGCACCTTTCATTCCCTTTGCACCTTCCGTTAAAACAAGTTCTGCTCCGTATGCAGATAATAACTTTCTTCTTTCAATACTCATTGTTTCAGGCATTGTCAGAATCAATTTATACCCTTTTATTGCACTAATAAAAGCCAATCCAATTCCTGTATTTCCGCTTGTAGGTTCAATTATTGTTGTATCTTTATTTATCAAACCTTCTTTTTCGGCTGATTCTATCATAGCAAGCGCAACTCTGTCTTTAACTGAACCTGCAGGATTGAAATATTCGACTTTTGCATATAAATTGCTGCTTTTTGATAATTTATTTACTCTTACTAACGGAGTATTTCCTATTGTTTCTATTAAGTTATTATACTTTGTCATTATAATTTCTCCTTATTTTACTTCATCTATAATTCCACCGGCTGCTACAATTTCATTGTCATATATTACAACCGATTGCCCTTTTGCAATTGACTTTTGAAACTCATAAAATTCAACATTCATTTTATCACCAAGAACTTCAACTTTGCAATCTTGCGCTTTTTGAGAGGAACGAATTTTTGCGGAATAATTTCCTTCATGAAGTTTTATACCTGAAGGATAATTAATTTCAATTGCTGTTAATGATTTTTTAAATGTATCATCAATATTACCGACAACAACTGTATTCAAACTTTTATCCAGCCTTATCACATATAAAGGTTCACCTGATGCAATTCCAAGACCTTTTCTTTGACCTACGGTATAGTTCCAAATTCCTTTATGAACGCCTAAGACATTACCATTTATATCAACAATATTTCCTTCTTTTTCACTAACTCCTAAAAGTTCATTATAATCACCTTCGTAAAAATCTTGACTGTCAGGTTTTTCAGAAACAGAAAGTCCAAAATCTTTTGCAATAGTCCTAACTTCTGATTTTGTATATTCACCTAACGGCATTAAAATATTTTTTAATTGTTCTTGTTTTAATTTATGCAAGAAATAAGATTGGTCTTTTGATTTATCTTTAGCGACAGCGAGATAGTAAATTCCGTCTTTTTCTATTATTCTTGAATAATGACCTGTTGCAAATTTATCAAAATTAATTCCATTTTCTCTTGCAATCAAAGGAAGTACACCAAATTTGATTAAAGAATTACAACGAATGCAAGGATTTGGTGTTCTGCCTGATAAATATTCTTCTTTAAAATATTTCAAAACAATATCATCATACTCTTTTGAACAATCAAAAACATAATGTGGAATCTCAAGATGTTCAGCTATCTTTGAAGCGGCATCAATATCTTCTTTTTCATCCGGTCCAAGACAAGCGCCATGAACAGATTTATGAGATTTAGCTTTTTTATCCCCCCATATTGCCATAGTAATACCAATAACTTCATATCCTTTATTTTTTAATAATGCAGCCGTAACAGCAGAATCAACTCCGCCTGATAAACCTACCAACACTTTCATATTTTAACTTTCTTTTTTGTTATGCTATACCATAACATATTATAAACAAAAGATTTGTGCAACATTTTATTTTGTGATAGCATATCACTATGAAAGAAAAATTAACGAAAAGTCTGGAAACATATCTGCTTGCCGTAGATAACCTGCTTGAAACAAAAGAATCCATAATAGTTAAAGATGTAGCCGCTTACCTTAATTTTGGAGGAGCAACAACTGCAGACGCCATAAAAAAATTAAGAGAAAAAGGTTATATAAATTATAAACCTTATGGAAATATAACTTTAACCGAACTCGGTGAAAGAACTGTTATAGTAAAAAAATATCGTCATAACGCAATTATAAAATTTTTAAATAAAGTTTTAGATATAGACTTACAAAAAGCTGAATTCAACGCAGAACAAATGGAATATTCTATGACAGATGATGTCCTTGAAAGACTGGTAAGTTTTCTCGATTTTATGGAACAATGTTCTTGCTCAGAGCCAAAATGGATAAAAAGCTGTAAATCAACTTTGACAACAGGAGAACTAAACGAAAAATGTAAAGCATGTTCAGGATCTTGCTGCTGTAAATAAAAGTTAAACCTAAACTTATTTTTATTAGTTAATATCAACACCTCTTTTAAATGCCACTACAAAATTATAACAATTATTCAAAGAATATTATTTGATTCTTGTATTCGTGTTATTATTCAAATAAATATAAATACAACATAAATAAAATAATGATACATTATAATTATCGGAGCATTTACTATGTCAAATTATTTAATAACAGGCGGCGGATTCAACAATAAAGGTGCAGAATCTATGCTTTACACCCTTTTAACAGAACTACGAGACAAAGAACCTAATTGCAAAATTTATGTATTAATTAATAGTAAAATCAATGAAATCAATAAAAATTTTAAGAATATTGAATTTATAAGTTACAAAAATAAAGATTTAAGAAGAATTTTAAATCCGTTTTTTTTATTTTTTAATAAAAATCAAAAATCATTGATAAAAATAATAAAAGATTGTGATATATTTTTTGACATTTCAGGATATATTTTGTCTTCTGACTGGGGAAAAGGTGCAAAAGAACTTCTTAATAGAATAAAAGTTGCTAAAAAATATAAGAAAAAAATTATACTTTTACCACAATCATTTGGTCCTTTTAATTTTAAGAATAAATATGGTCTTACGAATAAGAATTTAAATAAAGTATTATCATATGCAGATTTAATTTTTGCACGAGAGCAGGATGGACTTAATTATCTTAAAAATTTAAGTTTACAAAATATAGAATATTCTCCTGATATTGTAATTCAAAGTTCAAAACAAATTTCAGGATTTTTAGAAACAGCACCTGAATATTCCGAAATTGAAATTAAACCTAAAAGCGTATTAATAATACCTAATG
>CACZSH010000082.1 GCA_902783785.1 uncultured bacterium
AAGCTCTAATGACGGTGAAGTATACCCGCCGATTAATAATCGCCAGCGGGAAACGGATTAGTCAAGGCGGTCACCCACCTGCGAGTTTACGCAGGCAACAAAATCTCATTTGTGTAAAGTTTCTTTTTTTGCGCTAAAATTCTCTTATGAATATTAATGATGAATTAACTTTAAAAGTTGAAAAAATATCTTCTGAAGGAAAAGGGATAGCAAGACATAACGGCTTTGTTATTTTTATTGAGAATGCTTGCCCTGAGGATTTATTAAAATGTAAAATTATCCATTTAACAAAATCTTTTGCAGAAGCAGAAATTTTAGAAATTTTAGAGCCATCTCCTCATAGAATAAAACCTATGTGTCCTATGCAAAAAATTTGCGGATCTTGTCAGATACAATTTATTGATTACGACTACCAAATTGAATTAAAAAAACAAATTGTTGAAGATACAAAAAAAAGTATTCTGCCTGATTATGATTTAGAAGTTAAAATTCCCGTTAAAAGTCCGGAAATACAAGAATTTAGACATAAAGTTCAGGTACCGGTTCGCGAAACAAAAGTTTCAAAAAGACTTCTTGCAGGATATTTTAAGCCAAAAAGTCATGAATTAATAAATATAAAATACTGTCCAATTCAAACAGAAACATCAGATAAGATTATTGATTTTATAAGAAATGAGGCAAAGAATTTTAATATAAAAGGTTATGATGAAGATAAGCATTCAGGGGAATTAAAACATATAGTAATTCGTTCTTCGACGCTTAATCAATATCTGGTTACGTTGGTTATAAATTCAAAAGTTTTTGGAGAAAAGTACAAAAAATTTGCAAAAGCTTTGATGGAAAATTTTGATAATGTAAAAGGGGTTTGTGTAAATATAAATCCTAAAAAAACAAATGTTATTTTAAGCGAAAAAACAATTTGTCTTGAAGGAACAGAATATATTGAAGAAAAAATTTTAGATAAAACTTTTAAAATAGGTACTAATACTTTTTTTCAAGTAAATCCTAAAAGCGCAGAAAATATATTCAGATATGTTCGTGATTATATAAAAAATAATTTTACGTCACCTCTTGTTTTAGATGCTTATGCAGGTGTTGGAGCTTTTGGAATAATTTTGAGCGATATTTCAAAAAAAGTTGTAAGCATTGAAGAGAATAAATCATCTGTTGAATTAGGTAAAAAACTTTTAAAGATAAATAATATTAATAATATGGAAATGCACTGTGAAGATGCTGAGAAATTTTTTAAAAAAGAAAAACGACAGTTTGATATTACAGTTTTAGATCCGCCAAGACGAGGATGTAGTGAAAAAAGTCTTGAAAATGCATTAAAACTTACAACAAACAAAATAATATATGTAAGCTGCAATCCTGCAACTTTGTTTAGAGATTTAAAATATTTGATAAAAAAAGGTTCGAAAGTGGAAAGTGTTCAGCCTTTTGATATGTTTGTACATTCTTATCATATAGAAAATGTTGCGATTATAGATGTTACAGATGTAAAAATTTAAAATTAAAACTGGACAAAGAATATTGTTTTTAATACGATTAAGAAAAATAAGATAAAAAGGAGAATTTTTATGCAAGTTATATTGAAAAAAGAAGTTCAAAACTTAGGTGAACAAGGCGATTTAGTAACTGTTAAAGACGGTTATGCAAGAAATTACTTACTACCTCAAAATTATGCAGAAGTTGCAACAGAAGGTGCTTTAAAAAATAGAGAACAAAATTTAGCAAGATTACAAGCTAAACAAGAAAAATTACATAAAGAAGCAGAAGAAAAAGCAGCTAAAATTCAAGAATTCGGTAAAATTGAATTATCTGCAAAAGCTGGTGAATCTGGTAAATTATTCGGTACAATTACAACTAAAAAATTATGCGAAGAATTATTAAATAAAGCAGGTATTGAAGTTGACAGAAAATCTGTTTCACTAAATGCTCCTATTAACAGAATCGGTGAATATACTATGTTAATTAAATTAACTTCAAAGGTTAAAACTGAATTAACAGTAGTAGTTACTGCATCAGAAGTTGTAAAAGAAGAAATAGAAGAAGAAGTAGTTGAAGAAACTAAAGAATAATGACTGATAAAGAAAGTTTATCATTATTATGTACAGCAATTGGCTCATTGCCTCATCAGAATATTGATGAGGCAATGAGTTTGGTTAAGGATAATTTTAAGGATATTCCTTTTTGGCCGCAACTTTCAAAATTAAATAAAAAAGAAAATATGCTTATTCAATTTTTAGAGAACATGCCGGCCTGTATTTTTGATAATGACAATGACAGACCCTTTTTTGATATTGAGAGTGAGTCATTTGCTGATGAATTAGAAAGTTTATTTGTTGACTGGGATGAAATTGTAAATAATCATAATTATGAGTTGCTTGAAAAATACGAGATTAGCAAAAATTGTTCTACAACTTTCTCGCGTTTTATTGATTTGTTAAAAGAAACAACTCCAAAATATGCAAAAGGCCAAATTATAGGCCCATTTACACTTTCAACTACATTAAATGACAAATATAATAAAATTGCATATTATGATATAACTCTAAGAGAAGTCATTACAAAAGTCTTGGCATTAAAAGCTTTGTGGCAGATTAAACAAATAAAAGAAGCTTCACCGAATACAACTCCTATAATATTTTTAGATGAACCATCTTTATCGCAATTAAGAACATCTGCCTATGTTTCTATTTCACCGGAAGAACCAGTAAAAATGATAAAAGAAATCACAGAATTAATAAGAACAAATGGTGGAATTTCGGCAATACATTGTTGTGGGAGATGTGATTGGGGAAATTTAATAAAGACTAACTGTGATATTATAAATTTTGATACGTACAATCATTCAGAGCATTTTTTACTTTATTCAAAACAAATAACAGATTTTTTAAAAAATGGCGGTAAAATAGCATGGGGCTTAATTCCAACATTAAACAAGGTTGATTTAGAGGTAGAAACAGTTAATTCTTTAACGGAGTGTTTTAACACTACTATAAAAAGTTTGTCAAAAAACGGAATAAGTTTAGACTTTATAAAACAAAATTCATTAATAACTCCTGCATGTGGAGCAGCAGCGCTGACTGTTCCGCTCGCTCAAAAAGCAATGGAATTAACAAAAAACTTAGCATTAACAATAAAGGAAGGTTAAATTGACAGTAAAATTAGCAATAACAGGGAAAAGCGGAAGCGGTAAAACAACAATTACAAAATCATTTTTAAGAATATTTCAGGAATATTTTCCTGATAAATCGATTTTACTTTTTGATAATGATTTATCAGGTGAATTAGGTCATAGTTTTGGGAAAGATATAAGAAATACTATATACGGTATTCGTTCAGGGAAACATGAATACAAAACAGGTATACCGGAAGATATGACAAAACAAGAATATGTTGAATGGGCGATGGAAGATATTATTGTTAATCTTGACGAAAACGTTGATATAATTGTATCATGGCTTGTTGCATCAAAAGATTGCAGATGTCCGATAACTGATCAAATAAATTCTGCGGTTATGAAAGTTATTGACAGATATGATATTGTAATTTTTGACTGCGAATTTGATTTAAAATATTTAAGTCAGCTTGTTGATACTGAATTTGATACAACAATTATTGTTGCAAATCCAACTGATGAATCTGCACATTTAGCGAAAAGAATAGAAGAATTTTCTTCAAAATATGCTGCTGGTGGGCAATTAGGCGTTGTATTAAATAAGGTTGGAACAAGAGAAGTAACAACTTGTTATGAATTGTTGAGAAGATATGAATTAGAAGTACTTGGTGTTGTGCCTTTTGATTCTAAATTGTTAAAAAATTCAATTGATAGAGAGTCTAAATCAATTCAAGAGGCAATAAAGCAGTTTTATTACAGATTAAATCTTCCTCAAACAATGGATAAATAAACTGTATTTATCGTATAATTTTATAGAGGTAAAATTTATGCAAATATTGGATGGTAAAACTTTAGGTAAAGAAATACAAGAAGAAATAAGATTGGAAGTAGAAAAACTTTCTAAAAAGCCTCATCTTGCTGTTATTCTTGTTGGTGATAATCCTGCAAGTAAGATATACGTTAATACAAAAAATAAAACTTGTGAACGTTTAGGAATTAACTCAACGGTAATTACTTTACCGGAAAATACTACTGAAGATGAATTAAAATTAAAAATAAAAACTCTGAATGAAGATTCTGATGTAAATGCAATATTAGTTCAATTACCTTTACCTGAACATATAAATACCGCAAATTGTATTAAAGAAATTTCGCCGATAAAAGATGTAGACGGTTTTACTCCGGAAAATTTAGGTGCTGTTATTTGTGGAAAACAGCCATATGCTTATCCTTGTACTCCATTTGGAATAATAACATTGTTAAAAAGAAATAATATTGAAATATCAGGAAAACATGCTGTTGTTATCGGGCGTTCAAATATAGTAGGAAAACCTCTTTCTTTAATGTTGTTAAAAGAAAATGCAACTGTTACTATGTGTCATTCTAAAACAAAAAATTTAAAGGAAATAACTAAAACTGCAGATATTCTTGTATCTGCTACAGGTAATCGTATTATCACAAAAGATATGGTAAAAAAGGATGCCATTGTCATTGATGTCGGTATAATAAGAAATAAAGAAGGCAAATTAGAAGGAGATGTTTATTTTGATGAAGTCAAAGAAGTTGCATCTTATATTACGCCAGTTCCCGGTGGAGTTGGTCCAATGACTATTGCAGCATTGATGAAAAACACTTTTGAGTTATTTTTAATGCAAAATAAATAAAATATTCATTATTACTTGCATTTATAAGGTTTTTATTATATAAAAATATTATTATGGGTCAATTAGAAGAACAAAGTATTACATCACTTGAATTTAATAGAATAAAAAATGTATTATCAAATTTTGCTAGATTACATCAAAGTCAACAATTGTGCTTTGATTTAAATGTAAGTAATGATATTAATGTAATAAAAAAGAATTTACAGTATACAAAAGAAGCAAAAGCTATCTTAGATAATGCTCTTGATATTCCTGTAGGTTTTGTAGCTCCGGTAAGCGAATTTTCGAAAGATAAGTTGAATTCTTATTTAAAAGAAGTTGAGCTTCTTGAAATTGCTAAATCTTTAAAAACAGCGAGATTAATAAGAAACTTTTTAAAAGAAAATGCAGACAATACTTCTTTAAAAGCTCTATCGGATAATTTGATTACTGATAAAGAACTTGAGGATGCAATTTTTTCAATATTAGATGAAGAAACAAATGTTAAACCTACTTCCTCAGCTACTCTTTCTAAATTAAATGAAGCCTTGAAAGTTCATGAAAGTGAAATTAAAGCTAAAATAAGTGAGTTGTTATCAAATACTCAATTTACAGTGTATTTGCAAGAACAAATTTATACAATAAGAGATAATCGTGTTGTTTTCCCTGTAATGGCAAGTGCTAAACGTAAAGTAGCAGGTATAACCCATGATTATTCTGCTACAAGCAAAACAGCTTATATTGAACCGTCTTCATTTGTTTCTTTAAATAATAAAATAAGAGAATGTAAAGCTAGAATTAATGAAGAAATCATAAAAATATTAAAAGATTTAACAAAAAAAGTTAAAGCCAATTTTCAAGCTTTAGAAAACAACGAGAAGTTATTAGCTGAAATAGATTTTCATTTTGCAAAAGCTAGATATGCTGTAAAAGTAAAAGCTATAGAGCCTTTACTTGCTGATAAACCAATTATAAAGCTAAAAGATATGGTCCATCCTCTTTTGATTGGTAATGCAAAAGAGATAGTTGCTAACGATTTTGAAATAGGCAATTCTTATAATACGCTTATTATTACTGGTAGTAATACGGGTGGCAAAACTGTAACTTTAAAAACTGTTGGAATTCTTACTTTAATGGTAAAAGCCGGTTTATTTGTTACGTGTGCAGAAGCTGAAATATATCCGTACGAAACTGTTTTAGCTGATATTGGAGATTCTCAAAATATATTACAAAGTTTGTCAACATTTTCAGGTCATTTAAAGAAAATTATAGAAATGATTGAAACAAGTAATGAAAAAACTCTGTGTTTGATTGATGAAATTTGTGCAGGTACAGATCCTCAAGAGGGTGCTATTTTAGCAGAAACCCTTTTGAAAGCTATGTCTGAGAAAAAAATAACTACGATTGTTACTACTCACTATGGTGAGTTAAAGACTCTTGAGTATGAATTTGATTTATTTAAAAATGCCTGTGTTGAATTTAATAATGAAACTTTAAAACCAACATATAAACTTATTTTAGGTTGTCCTGGTATTAGTAATACGTTATTGATTGCAGAAAATTTAGGTGTAAATAAAGACCTTATAAATCAATCAAAAGCTATTATAGAATCAAGAAGAAGTCGTTCTGTTATTATTATTGAAAAATTATCAGAAACCCAACAAAGATTAGATAGAAATTTAAGAGAAGTTGAAGTTCTAAAGAAAGAGTCTGAAATTCTTAAAGACGAATATGAAATAAAAGTAACAGAATTAAATCGTAATAAGAAACGTGCTATTAAAGATGTTGAACGCAAATTTTATACAGAATTAGCTACTGTAAAAAATGAATTAAGAAGTATTCTTGATGACGTTAAACATAATAGAGATGAAAATGCGATAAGACGTTCTTATAGTAAGTTGTCTCAAATTGAAAATGGATTTAAAACTCAAGTTTCTGAAGCAGATGTAAATGAAAATTATGACACGCTCGATTTTGGCAAGTTAAAAGTTGGTGATACTGTTATGATTAAGGAAATTAATCAACCTGTAATTATAACAAGTCTTCCTGACAAAAATGATAATGTTGAAGTTTTAATGGGTGAAATAAAAACAAAAGTTAAAGGTTCAAGATTAACAAGATTGGATAAGACTCTTGCTAAAAAACCAAAATTAAAAATTCACTCAATGGGTTCTTTCGAATATAATTATAAAGGTGTTTCAAATTCAATAGATTTGAGAGGGTACCGAGTTCAAGATGCACTTGAACTATTAGAAGAATTTTTAGATAAAGCAAGTTTAAATAACATTACACCAATATATATAATTCATGGACATGGTACAGGTGCTCTAAAAACTTCAGTAAGAGATTATATCAGTTCTTCTCCGTATGTATCAAAATATCGTCCTGGTGAATCGGCTGAGGGTGGAGATGGTGTCAGCGTAGTTGATTTAGTATAAACTTTAAATTGATTATTCAAAGTTTGATAACAAATCTCTTAGCGTATTTGGACATAATCCGATTATGTTTTCAAAGCTGCCTTCAATATTTTTTACAAAACCTTTTGGCAATTCTTGTATCCCATACGAACCAGCTTTATCAAACGGTTTAAAGTTTAAAATATAATCATTGATCATCTCATTGGATAATTTATTAAATTCAACATAACTCGTTGTTGATTTTAATTTATATTCTTTAGTTTTTGAATTAATTACGCAAATTGAAGTTACAACAAAATGTTTTTTATCTGATAAAAGTTCAAGCATTGACTTTGCTTCATCAAAATTGTTGGGCTTTCCCAAAACTTTATCATCAAGTACCACAACAGTATCTGCACCAATAACAAGTTTTTCTGTATCTAATAAATCGCAAACAGTCTTTGCTTTACCATAGGCTAAGTTTTCTATTAATTTATAATCAAAATGTTCATGATCAAATTCTTCTACAAATGGCGATTTAATAATTTTAAATTTTAGTCCCATATCAGAAATAATCTGCTTTCGTCTGGGTGAACCTGATGCAAGAATTAAATCTAACATAATTAAAAATCCTTTGCGGTAATTGGTAGTTTAATATTTGAACAAAAAGCATTTTCTGTAAGTCTTATTCCTAAACAGGCTTGTCTTCTTTTAAATTCATTGTGATAAAATTTCTTTATCAAGTTATCAACAAGTGTTTTATCGTATTTTGTATAAATATCTTCAAGAGCTAATTCTTGTTCAAAAAACATTTCTATAATATCATCAAGAATATTATAATCAGGTAAAGAATCTTGATCCTTTTGATTTGGTCTTAATTCTGCAGATGGAGCTTTATCAATAATATTTTGCGGGATAATTTCGCCATCACGATTAATCCATTTTGATAGTTTATAAACATTAGTTTTAGTTAAATCTGCGATTAAATTTAATCCCCCGCACATATCACCGTAAAGAGTTCCATATCCTGTCGCAACTTCAGATTTATTTCCTGTTGAAAGAAGTAAATACCCATCTCTATTAGATTTAAACATTAATATTAAGCCTCTTATTCGAGATTGAAGATTTTCTTCTGCCAAATCACCTTTATTTTCTTTTGCTACATTTTCCATAAAACAATTAAATAAAGGTGTAATTGAAATCTCTTCTGTTGAAATATCTATATTTTCAACAAGTTTTAAAGAATCATCAATACTGCCCTTTGATGAATACATAGAAGGTAACATAATTGTATGTACATTTTCTGCTCCTATCGAATCTTTAGCCAAAACTGCGGTAAGAGCTGAATCAATTCCTCCTGAAAGACCTAAAATAACTTTTTTAAATCCGCAATTTTCCATGTATTCTTTTAGTGCAAATTTTAAAACTTTATAAACTTGTTCTTCAGTGCATTCATAAGTTTCTTCAATAGCATTATTAAAATTAATTTCGACAATTGCTTCTTCGCAAAGAGGAAGTTTCATTACTAATTCATTATTTTTATTTTTAGCAAAACTTTGTCCTGCATATATATTTTCATCAGCCATCATTATTGGATTTATTAGAATAAAATTAGAATGAGTTGTAATATTTTCTATTAAAGCTTCTGTTCCATTCATTGTAAAATAATTATTTTTTACGAGTATATATAAATCACATTTGATACTTTCTGAGTATTTTTCACTTACGTATATCTTTTTATTATCATATTCAAAATATTCATTTTTTATATCAAAAATTTTTCCGTTTTGTACAAGGATAGTGCCAAAAATAAAAGTCTTATCAGGAAACTTTTGAGCAACTTTTTCATAATAATCAAAAGATTTTTTTGAAAATTTTAGAGATGGAAATACAGATAAACCGTTATATTCAAGATATTTATCTAAAACCGTTTCATTAAAAGTGAAATCTGCATATTTTAATTTAATTTGAAAGACTTTAATATTCATTGATTAATCCTCTAATTTAATATAATTGGCGTTGTCCCAACGTAAATCCAAATATTTAATTTTTTTATTTAAATTGACAATTTGAGGTAAAATAGAAGGCAGTCTTTTTAATCGTAAAAATATTGCATCATCAAGTTCTCCCAAGCGAATATTTACTTCTGGTATTTTGACATAAATATCTTCAGGGTTTCTAAAATCTATATATTCAATATTAGATTTTGTATATGATTCAATAGCTTTTGCTACTTTTTCAATCATAGCAATTTTTTCCGGTGTCCAATTTCTATAATCATCACCATGTGTTCCGTATGACAATACTCTAATTGTTTTAAATTCCGGTTTTAATGGTAAATAATCCTTGCCAATCAATTTCCCACCCTTTGCAAAAAATGCAACCGGTTCTACATCAGGATCAGGAGCAATAGTAATAATTGGTTTTCGTTCTTTTACGATTATTAACAATCTTGCCGGAAGCCAAAATCTTCTTATGTATACATCTTCAATTGGTTCTAAGAGAAGAATATCTTTTTTTAATTCATCAGTATTATATAAATAAATTGGTATTCTTGGTATTGGGTGTTGTCTTAGTGCTCTTAAAATATTAACAGAAGGTACAATCTTGTTGTTAACAATTTCTAATGAGCCATTGTGGACGCTATTGAATGCATTTGGACTCATATACCAATATTTTAATCTTAGAGAAAAATATAAACAAAAAATTAATCCTAAAAATAATAAAAATCGTAGTAATCTTCTTAAACGCTTTAACCATGTGAAAGATTTTCTGGAATTTCTTTCTTGTCTATTTTGAAGCATTCGTTGTTGTATATATTCTTCGCTATATATTAAATCTTCATTTTCTTCAGCCATATCTATTTATTAAGTCCGCAACTGTTTAGTATCAACAAAACAAGTGTATCATAATCAATACCCATTGCCAATGCTTGAGCTGGTAAATCACTTGTATCAGTCATTCCAGGACTTGTATTAATTTCTAAGAAGTGTGGAGTTTCTCCATCAACCATAAAGTCAACCCTTGATACACCACTACATCCTGCTGTAATGTGCGCTTTTACAGCAAGATCTTTTATTAATTTTGTAGCACTTTCGCTTAAATTTGCTGGTAAAATAAATTCTGATAAACCTTTGGTATATTTTGCATCAAAGTCATACCATTCGGTTTTTGTCATTATTTGCAAAATTTCTGTGGCAAAAGTTTTACCTTCATTTTCTAAAACTCCGACTGTAACAAAAAATCCATTTACAAATTCTTCTATTAAAACATCATCATTGTATTTTAATGCTTCTTTATAGGCATTTTCAAGTTCATCTTCTGTATTAACTTTTGTCATTCCAAAACTAGAACCTTCGCTTACAGGTTTTGTTATTAAAGGATATTTTAAATTTTTTGTTTTTTCTTTAACATTTTCACCTTTTCTTACAAAGACTGATTTTATTAACGGAATATCAGGACAAGTTGCAAGAATTCGTTTAGTATATTCTTTGTTCATACATATTGAAGATGCCATGACACCGCAACCTGAATAAGGAATTTTTAATATTTCCAACAATCCTTGAATACATCCATCTTCGCCATATTTTCCATGTAAAGCTATATATGCGTAATCAATATTTTTATTTTTTAATGTTTCTGCAATATTTTCATCAACTACTATTAATTCTGCGTTATTATAACCTAATCTTTTTAGCGCTTCAAAACAATTTTTTCCTGAACGCATAGAAACTTCCGCCTCTGATGACATACCTCCGCATAATACCGCTATTTTTGCATTTTTATCTATTTTTGAAACAATATTTTGCATATTTCCCTCTCTTTTTCGGTCTTTTGCCCAAAATATTTAACTTCGGGTTTAAGCTCAATTCCAAATTTTTCTTTAACTTTATTGTACATCATAAACATCAACTCAAGAACATCTGTTGATGTAGCATTATCATAATTTATTATAAAATTTGCATGATTTTCAAAAACTTTTGCTCCACCTACCTTTAAATTTTTTGCTCCAATATCATCTAATAACTTACCTGCTGAAGAATTTTTAGGGTTTCTAAAAATACTTCCGACGTTTGGCAAATTTTGTGGTTGGTGTAATTTTCTAAATTCTCTGTTTTCTTTTATTTGTTTTTCTATCTCTTCTTTATTTCCATGTTTGAGTTTAAAGTCTGCTTCTAATAGTATATAAGGCTTTTCTTGTAAAATAGAATATCTATAATCAAAGTTTAAATCTTCTTTTGATAATTCGACTATCTCTTTTCTGTTCATATCAAAAGCTTTTACAGTTAATAAAGTATCTGAAATAGATTGTTTATGAGCAGAAGCATTCATATAAATATTTCCGCCAACAGTACCAGGAAAACCTGACATAAATTCAAAACCTGTTAAAGAATGTTCCATACAAGCTCTTGATAAAACTGCTCCTCTCACACCGGCAGAAGCTTTTATACAAACATCATTTATTTCGTATTCATCAAATTTTGTAGTGCATATCAAATCTTGATTTACGCCTTTAGAAGAAAATAATACATTCGAGAAGCCTCCAAAAATAAGAGGATTTTTAATATTTTCAAGCAAATAAGTAAATTCTTCCATATTTTTAGGAAAATACAAATTTTCAACTTTTCCACCAATTTTAAAGTAAGAGTAGTCCTTTAACTCAATATTGTGTAAAACTTTTATATCCACAATTAATCCTTATTACTTAATTTCAGCAGTTCCGGACCTAATTGAGTAACAGAACCTGCTCCAATACTAATAACAACATCGTTACTTGTTAATTTAGGGTATAAATAATCAGCAACGTCTTGCATAGAACCTTTTATGTATTGTGCATTTATTCCTGCATTCTGACAATCATTAGCTAATTTTTCTGAATTAATGTCATCTATAGGAGTTTCAGATGCTGCAAAAACATCTGTTATTATAATATTTTCGACAGGTTTTAAAGCTTCTATAAATTCGTTCCAAAAATTTTGTAATCTTGTAAATCTATGAGGTTGAAAAACTGCTATTATATTTTTATTTTGAAAAGCATTTAAAGAAGATAATAAAGCTTTTACTTCTGTTGGATGGTGGGCATAATCATCATAAATTAAAGCACCTTTTACTTTTCCAATTAATTGAAATCGGCGTTTCATTCCTGTGAAAGTTGAAAAAGCATTTTCTAATTTTTTAATATCAAATCCTGCCTCAATTAAAGCAACTGCAACTGCAAGAGTATTATAAACATTGTGTTTTCCAATTAATTTTGTTGAAAGGTGAATAATAAATCTATCTTTTTTATAAAAATCAAATTCTATAAATCCTGCACCTAAATTTATATTTTTTGCCATATAATCTGCATTATTATCAATGCCATAGGTAATAAATTGTTTACCTTTTAATCTTAAATTGTGCTCACAATCGGTATTTATAATAACTTTTGCATTAGGTTTTAAATTTGATATAAATTTATTGAAAACTTCTACAATAGAATCAACTCCATTTGTATAATAATCAACATGATCTTCATCAAGATTATTTATAACACAAATGTCAGGCAAATATTTTTGAATAGTTCCGTCACTTTCATCTAATTCAGCAATGAAAACCTGATTACTGTTAAATTTTCCATTAGTGTTAATTTCGGGTAAAATACCTCCAACAACATATGACGGACAATATGCGGTTTTGTCCAAAACATAGCTTGCCATGCCACTTGTAGTAGTCTTACCATGACATCCTGCAAATCCTATAAAACATTTTGCTTTTTCAGAAATTTCTTTTAGTAAATCTGAACGATGATAGATTTTCATACCAAGCGCTCTAGCCTTTTGTAATTCAGGATTATTATCTTTTATTGCTGAGCTTACAACTACTATAGAATTTTCCGGAAGATTTTTTTCATCGTGACCTACGTGTACTTTGGCTCCAAGTTTTTCAAGTTCAAACATATATTTACTTGTACTTACATCTGAACCTGTAACTTCAAATCCTTGTTCTAACAGGTATTTTGCTAATCCGCTCATACCTATTCCTCCAATTGCAATAAAGTGATAATTTTGCATCTTTTTCATTCCCCTCAAGTATATGTAAATTATACTACAAATGTGATAATAAAAATAGTAATCAATATTTAGTTACATATGTTGGAAATCCAGTAATAGCTTAAAAGGCAATTTTTGACAAAGCGAACAGTTGAGCAATGCGAAACTTGTGAGCCTGTCTCCGTAGTTGACTTTTAGTCGTTAGGCATATTATCCGATTGATGCCTTACGAATAAAAAGAAACGAAGGATAACCCCCGAAATCCAGTAATAGCTTAAAAGGCAATTTTTTTAGAGAAAAATACTTAATATAATTAAGGAAACGAAAAAATTTAATAGATAAACGACACATT
>CACZSH010000083.1 GCA_902783785.1 uncultured bacterium
AAAAACTAAAGTAAGAGTAAAAGAATGTCGATATATATAATGTTGATAAAAAGAAATTTATTTAACCTACCTACCAAATATAATTTTAAATGTCATTCAATCAATTGAATGGCTTTTTTTTTGCTTATTATTGTTGTAATATTTATCTATGGTTGATAAAAATTCTAAATTTTGTATTATTTTTAATAGTGATATTCCCTCATTTGAGGTATCACTTTCTGACTTAGAAAGATCTTTGAATCAATATAATATTTCTTATATTAAAAATGACATACTTAATTTTGATATTTCAGCGTGTGAAAATATTGATTTTGTATTTGTAATTGGTGGTGACGGGACTATTTTGAGATGTGCAAAATTATTTGCTGAAAAAGGAGTTCCTATTTTAGGCCTTAATATTGGTAGATTAGGGTTTTTGTCTCAATTAACTAAAGATGATATTATTTCTGCAATTGAAAAAATTTTAGATAATGAATTTAAAATAGAAAAACGTTTAATGTTGAAATCTCTTAATCATATAGCATTAAATGATATTGTTATTAAGGGCATTTCAGGTTCTAGAACTGGAAAATTTAGTCTAAAAATTAATAATAAATTTGTAAGTGAATATATCGCGGATGGAATGATTATATCAACTCCTACAGGTTCTACTGCATATGGACTTTCTGCAGGTGGCCCAGTATTGTATCCGATGTTGGATGCAGTTGTGTTAGTTCCTATTTGTCCTCATACGTTAACAGCAAGACCTCTTGTTATTCCTGCATCTGAAAAACTTACTGTTGTTTCATCAGAAAGTAATATGTCGTTTAATTTGAATATTGATGGTGATAATTGTGGTATTATTGAGCCATGTGTACATATCGAGGCTTCTCATCTAAAAGCTCATTTAGCATTGTTGAATGATGACTTTTATAGCGTTTTGAGACAAAAATTTAATTGGGGAGTCGCACCTCACAAATGATTACTAAATTACATGTAAAAAATTTTATATTGATTGATGATGTTACTGTTGATTTTTCTGAGGGTTTAAATGTTATTACCGGTGAAACAGGTTCAGGTAAAAGTATTTTGCTTAACTCGATTGATTTAGCATTTGGGGCTAAAGTTTCTAAAGATGTTATAAAATCAGGCTCTGATAAAGCTATTATTGAATTGACTTTAAAAATAAATAGTGATTTATCAACTTTATTAGATGATTTTGGTATAGAAAGTTGGGGTGATGAATTAATTATTTCAAGAGATATTACATCTCAAGCTTCTCGTTCGCGTGTTAACGGTTCTCTTGTTAATTTAGACTTTCTTAAAAAATTAAGAGAAATTTTTGTTGATATAAATTCTCAACATCAAACTTATGCTTATATGCAGTCTGCAAAACATATTTATTTACTTGATTCGTATTCAAAAAATATTTATGGTGAATTGTTATCAGAATATGAGATGCTTTGGAAAGATTATCAAGCTGTTTTAAAAGATTTAGAAGATGCTTTAAATTCAAAAAATGCGACAGAAAATCAAATTGATTTTTTAAAATTTCAAATTGATGAAATTTCTTCTGCCAATATTGAAGATGTATCTGAGTATGAAAATTTGCAAAATGAATTAAACATTCTTTCTAATTCTGAGAAATTAAAAGAGTATGTTACCGGTGCATTTTGGTCATTGTCTGAAGATGATAATTGTGCGATGAATCACCTAATGTGTGTCAAAAATTTTATTTCAAAAGCTTCTTCGTATGACGATAAACTGTCTGATATTGAAACTAAATTGGTTGATTTTATAGATTCATTAAAAGATATTTCGTATGATTTAAATTCTTATGCTTCTAAATTAGAGTTTGATGAATCACGAATTAATGAGATACAAGAAAGATTATCACTATTGGATAAGTTAAAAAGAAAATATGGCAGTACATTACAAGATGTGTTAGATACATATAATAATTTGTTGAATGATTTTGAAATAATTGAAGCATCAGATGAGCTTGTTAATAAATTAACTGCTAAATCAAATGATATGCTGGCAAAATTAAATTCTATAGCAGCCAAATTATCTGATTTAAGACATGTTGAAGCTGAAAAATTATCTAAATCTGTTGAGTCTGTTTTAGAAGATTTAGAATTAAAAAAATCAAAATTTATTATATCAGTATCCCCGATTGATTTGTGTTCAAAAGGTGTTGATAATGTTGAATTTTTAATATCAACTAATATATCTGAAGATGTTAAACCTTTGGCTAAGGTTGCATCTGGTGGAGAAATATCAAGAGTTATGCTTGCTATAAAGTCTGTTTTTGCACAAAATGACGACATTGATACTGTTATTTTTGATGAAATAGATACAGGGATTTCAGGTAAAGCTTCTATTGCTGTTGCAGAAAAAATTTCTTCCCTGTCGAAGTATCATCAAATTATATTGATTACTCACCAACCAATTATTGCTTCAAAAGCTGATAATCATATTTATGTTTCTAAAAAACAAGATAAGACTACATCAGTTGAGGTGAAACTTCTTGATGATTCTGAAAAATTAAAAGCTTTAGCAGAGCTTGCAAGTGGGTCTGTTAATGAAAATTCATTAGATTTCGCTCGTTCTTTAGTTGAATAAAATTTTTAAAGATTGTACTTTTATATAATTTAATCATCTTCGCAAAATGTTATTATCCTTTTGTAAGGATAGGTGTGATTATGATGAGAATATTTATTTTATTTGTTGCTGCAATTTTCTTTGGTTTAGTTGTGTTTGCTCAAAACTATGATTCAAATATATTTAATCAGGATTCAAATTTTTGTACGGGTGGTGCTTGTAGTATTGATACTATGAAACAAAATAATTTTATGCATAATGATGCAACTCATACAAATTTTCAGCAAAATAACGCTCAAAATTATTATGATAACGGACATAACAGAGGAGGCCTAAATAATAGCGGTTCATTTACGTATGATTTTAATTGTCAATTTGGAAATTGTTTGCCTCGTCCGACAGGTTCATATCAACCATAACAAAAAAGGGCATATAGCCCTTTTTTGTGTGTTAGTATAAATAGTAATTAAACCTTATTTTAGTTCATTTAATTCTTTTTCAGCTCTGGCTTTAACTTTTGGATCAATATCATTGCTAGCTTCTGCAAATAACATTTTTAAATCATCTTTGTATTCAGGGGCTTTTACGTAACTTAATGAAGCCAATGCTGCTTCTCTCGCACCAGCGTTATCATCATTTTTAAGTTCATTTACAATCCCTGCCATACCTACAATTTCATCCATAGGTACTTGTTCTCCTACGACTTTTTTAATACCGTCAGTATATTGCTTTTGTAATATTGCTGTTGTATACATCGCATATTCTTTATTTCTTTGTGCCGATTTTCTATCAGCTTCAGGTACTTTAGATGTATCTTGACTCATTATACCAATTAATGAATCTAAAACTTTTACATCAAGTAATTCATCTGCTTTTTCAGGGGCTAATTTTGAAATTTGTGCAATCGCTTCCATTGCATTAGCTTGTTCTTCATAATCTTTACTGTTTAATATTTCAACTAAGCCATCTAAATCTAATTGTGGCTTTAATTTATCAGGCGCAACAATTTCAGGTTTTTTCTTTGTTTCCTGAGCTTTTGCTTCTTCTTGTTGATGAGCTTTAAATACTTCTATTGTTTTTTCAGGCGTTTTAACTTCTTTTTGTTTTTCTGCCTTTTCTATAACGTCTTCAGGTTTTAATTTTTCTTGTTTTGGTTGTTCAACTTTTTCACTAATTTTATTTAAATCAAGTTTTGGTTGTAAAGCTTGTGTTTTAAGTGCTTCTTGAGGTGTAATACTATTGTCAACTTTCTTAATAGGACTTGTTACAGCTCCATAATTTTGTGGAATCATAACAGGAACTGGCATCATCATTGGCGGTTGATTTGGCATCATATACATTGGTTGCATATGATACGCATATATAGGTGCTGTAAATGCCGGTTGCATTTGAGCTATTTGTTCTTGTTCTTTTACTTCTTGTGTTTTTGCCTTTACAGGTGCCACAGCTTTTATGGGCATTGCTGATTGTATTGGACTAATTGCTCCTACTTGCATTATATAAATATCTACCTTTCCTACACACTTACAATAAAATAAAGGTAAATAATATAAATTTTTTGTCTTTTTTTTTGAGCATGTAAACAAAATGTTACATTTTAAATAACTGTTTTAAGCCCGCAAAAATTAAAAAGTTCCTTACAAGATTCATTTTCTGTATCAAATTTTCTGGCAATTAACGCACAAACAATGGCTTCTAATTGCGCTGCAGGCATCATATTTGATGGAATTTCATCAAATCCATATTCTAACTTTAGTGTGTTTTGTAAAAATTTACAGTCAGCTGGTGTTCTTTCTTTAAAATATGAACTAAGTTTTAATATTTGGCGTGCAAGATATAATTCAGTTCTAATAATATCTATACCTTTATCATTTAGTTCTTTGAAATATTCCCAACCCCTTTTAGAATAGCGTTGAGTCCAGTTATCTCTGTTCGGCATATTTTTATTGGTTGCAACTTGCTGATATGGCTTTGATAATATTCTCCATTTGCCTTCCAGCATTGAATTATCCCATGGTAGTGATACACAAATTTTTGATTGTTTTAGGGATGAATAATTCTCAAAAAACAATATAATATCTCTTACTTTGAATAACTTGTCTATTAAAATAATTTTTCCTGTATCTTCAACTACAGCTAATCCTGTTTCAATTGTTGAGGCAGGACCTAATGCAAGTCCAATGTAGTATTTCATAAGAAGTTCCTTAATTATTCATCATGAAAATCCATATCAAATGTTTTTGGATCAATAACATTTACCGGTGCAAGTTCTTTATTGTATAGCATTTTATTTCCAGGATTTAATTGCATAGTTTCTGATTCAGAATCTTTTAGTAAAATAGCATGTTTTTCTGCTTCTAAATCTCCTTCAGCCAAATTTTTAGCAGCTTCAGACAAGCCTTTAACTCTTTTTATTGTATGCATTCTTTCCGCTTGAAACTTATCTTGCTCAGCTTTAGTCATTTTTAATAAATCAATTTGATCATTTTCTAACTTTTTAAATTTATTTCTCAATATTAATATATCAACACGTCTATTTTTCTTTCGCCCTTCATTAGTAGCATTATCAGCAAGGGGTCTTGTATCACCATAGCCTACTGCAGTAAATAAACCAGGCATAAATTTAAATTGTCCAATTAAATAACGAATAATAGCACTTGATCGAGCTGAAGATAATTCCCAGTTTGACGGAAATACAAATGACATAATTGGTTGATTATCTGTGTGCCCCTCGATACGTATGTAGTGCAGAACAAATTTTTCAACAATCATTGTTCCGACTTTATTTAATGCAGCCATTGCTTTTGGAGTTAGAGTTGCTGATCCTGGATTAAATACCATATCTTCACTAAATGTTATTAATAAACCTTTGTCATTTATTTCAGAAGTAACACCTTCTAATTCACCGTTTTTTGTTGCATCTTTAATTTCTTGATCAATTTCTTCATACGATTTTTGTTCATATGCTGCACTCATATATTCCAGCATTAATGGCGAAACAACTGAATCTGCACTACTTGCATCAATAGGAGATTCTGACTGTGTAGCGTCTAGTAATGATGCCATTGACTCTAACATTGCAGAAGGATTAAACGCTGCTTTCATAGCTTCTTCTAATTTTATATATTCACCAATATCAACTTGTGATAAGGCATATAAAACTACGAATGTAGCAAAAAGCAAAGTAATAAAGTCAGAATAAGATACTAACCAACGTTCAAGATTTTCATGTTCTTCTGCTTTTTTCTTTTTTGCCATATTACTCTACCAACATAAATGAATTTAACTTACGTTCAATTAATGCAGGAGATTCACCTGCTTGTATAGAAAGAACACCTTCAACCATAAGTTCTTTAGCAGTCACAACTTGTGCAAAGTTAACTTTGATTCTTGAACTCATAGGAAGTAACAATAAGTTTGCAGCGAACAAACCATAAATTGTTGCAACGAATGCAACTGCAATACCTGCCCCTAGTGCACTTGGATCAGATAAGTTCTGCATTACTTGAATCAAACCCATAACAGCACCGATGATACCTAGAGTCGGAGAATAACCACCACCAGCTTCAAATACTTTTGAGGCAATTGCTACTCTGCCTTCAAATTGTGTAATTTGGTTTTCCATCATTGATTGTACAAGTGTTGGATCAGCACCATCTGCAACAGCTTCTAAACCCATTGTTAAAATAGGATCAGAGGCTCTTTTTGCTTCTTTTTCTAATACAATTACCCCTTCTTTTCTTGCTTTTGTAGCAAATTCTACAATTTCTGCGATTAAAGCAGGCATATCAACTTTTGGAGGGAAAAATACATATTTTAAGAATGAAAGAGCCAGTTTTAATATTTGCGGTGGAAAACTTAATATTACAGCTCCACCTGTTCCACCGAATACAATGAAAGCAGCCGTAATTTGTAATAACTGTCCTAAGTTACCACCTTCCATTGCTTGGCCAATTAAAATAAATGTAATACCGAAAAATAATCCGATTATTGCAAAAATATCCATTTTACTCTCCACTATTTCTATTATATATACTTATTTAACAATATTTATAGGTATATAAAATCATATAATAGTATTATTCTTCCATCAATTTTGTTAAAATATCAGGACCATCTTCTGTAACAAGTACAGTATGTTCAAAATGTGCTGATGGCTGTTTATCCTTTGTTACTACAGTCCATTTGTCAGGCATAACAATTACATCATCTCCACCTAAATTTAGCATAGGTTCAATTGCAATGGTCATGCCGCTTTTTAAAGGAAGCATGTTTCCAACACTATAATTAAAAACAAATGGTTCTTCATGCATAACATGACCAACTCCATGACCGCCATATTGTCTAACTATGCCAAGTTTTTCTCTATTAGCAACGGCTTCAATTGCCTTTTGTACGTCATCTAATACACATCCGTCTTTCATGTATTGCAATCCTGCAAATAATGATTCTTCCGTAACTTTTAAGAGTCTTTGTTTTTCTTCAGAAATTTGTCCAACAGGATGTGTCCACGCACTATCACCTACAAGACCTCCGTATGTAGCACCAACATCAACACTTATAATGTCTCCTTCTTCAAGTATTACATCTTTTGAAGGAATACCGTGTACAATTTGTTCATTAACAGATGTACAAATACTTGCAGGGAATCCGTTATATCCTAAAAAGGTCGGAATTGCTTTGTTTTTATGAATAACATCCATCGCAATGTCATCTAAATCTTTTGTTGTCATTCCTGCTTTTAATTTATCTTTTATTTCAGCATGAACAAGGGCAACAATATGTCCTGCTTTTCTCATTCTTTTTATTTCATCTCTGGATTTTTTCTTTATCATTTGCCTATTCCTATAAATTAATATTAAAACAAAAAGAGCCATAAAAAGACTCTTTTTGAAAATTTAAATTAGTCATTAACTGCGTGTAATAATCTTTCCCATACTTCATCAATAGTGCCGTTTGCATCAATTTTTCTTAGGACGCCTTTTGATTCGTAGTATGCAGTCAAAGGTGCTGTTTCTTTGTTGTATGTATCAAATCTTGCTCTTGCAATTTCTTCTGTATCGTCTTTTCTTTGAGTTAATTCTTCACCGCATTTATCGCAATGTACTCCATCACTTGGGGCTTTAAATTTCATATTATATATTTCCCCACATTTTGGACATGATTTTCTGTTTATAATTCTTTCTATTAATAACTCTGTATCAATATCAAAGTAAACAGCTCTAAATTCTGCATCTGAGTCATCAATTTCTTTATTGATATCTTCAAGCATACCAGCTTGTTCTACGCTTCTTGGAAATCCATCTAATACGTAACCGTTAGCACAATCAGATTCCGCTAATCTACGTTTAATAATAGCTGCAACAACTTCTACAGGTACTAATTGTCCCTTAGTCATGTAACTTTCTGCTGTAATTCCTTCAGGAGTTTTGTTTTTAACAGCAGCTCTTAATAATGAACCTGTATCAACGTGTGGAAAATTTAAATATTCAGATAATTTACTTGTTTGAGTTCCTTTACCGCAAGCAGGTGGTCCTAAAAATATTAATTCTTTTTTCATAACTTTGCCTTCTTTCTTTAATTATTATCTATGTATCAATATTTGTAGCATATACAGCATTTGCTTCAATAAAATCTCTTCTTGGTTCTACTTTGTCTCCCATTAGAACATCAAATAATTGATCACAAAGCATTGCATCTTCAAGATTTACTTTTAACAGTGTTCTTGTAGCAGGATTCATAGTTGTATCCCATAACTGCTCTGGCATCATTTCACCTAAACCTTTAAATCTTTGAATAGCAAGACCTCTTTGGCCTCTATCATCTACAATTTTTTGTAATTGCTCAGGAGATGTGATTTCAATTTTATCAGTATCTGTTTCTAATATCAGCATTTTTTCTTCTTCAATTAAGAAATCTCTGATTAAAGGATAAGTAACCTTAACTTTTTTGTATTCTGAGCTTTTGATTACGCTAGGAGTGATATTTACATAATCGTTTTCACTTAAGTTTAATCTCAAAGTATAACGAGAAGTTTCAGCGTTATAATTCAATTTTAATTCGTAATTCTTTGCATCTTTTATACCATAATTTTCAGCATGGTCTATAAGATAATGTGTCAAATATTCAAGATGTTTATTCATTGTAACTTGATCTTCAAAATCTTCAGGTTGAATATCAGAACGAATTAGGGCTCTAACCATAACTTGAGGAATTAGCGCAAGAACTGGATTATTGCATCCTCCGTAGTAGCCTGACATGTTATGTAATAATTCAGCAAGTTCATCACCAGATTTTACTTTTGAACCGGTTTTATCTCTAAGTGATAAGTTTTTGATACCTCTTTCTTTAAGCATTTTATCTAAAGCTTTTTCGTCAAATAAATATTCACTAGTTTTACCTTGTGTTACCTTAAATAAAGGTGGTTGAGCTATATAAACATAGCCTTGTTCAATTAATGGTTTACAATATCTAAAGAAGAAAGTAAGCATTAATGTTCTGATATGAGCACCATCAACATCAGCATCTGTCATAATTATTATTTTGTGGTATCTCAATTTTTCTAGGTTTACTTCATCAGGGTTACGACTTATTGTTATACCGAATGCTTGTACCATAGATTGAATTTCGTTGTTACTATAAATTCTATCCAAACGTGCTTTTTCAACATTTAAAATTTTACCTCTTAAAGGTAAGATGGCTTGAAACATTCTGTTTCTTCCTTGTTTAGCTGAACCACCTGCAGAATCTCCTTCGACAAGGAATATTTCACATTTTTCAGGTTCTCTGTTTGAACAATCTGCAAGTTTACCTGGTAGTGTTGAATTTTCAAGAACAGATTTTCTTCTAGTTAGTTCTCTTGCTTTTCTTGCAGCTTCTCTTGCTCTTTGAGCTTGAAGAGTTTTTTCAATTATTGTTCTTGCAATCTTTGGATTAAATTCAAGCCATTCTTGAAATTTGTCTCTTATTGAATCTTGAACAGCTCCCATTGCTTCTTGGCTTCCTAATTTTTCTTTTGTTTGACCTTCAAATTCAGGGTTTTGTAATTTTACGCTTACTATAGCTGTTAAACCTTCTCTTACATCTTCACCTGTAAGATTTTGTTCAGAATCTTTTAATATGTTGTTTTTTCTAGCATAATCATTTAATACACGAGTAATACCGTTTCTAAAACCGGTTAAGTGTGTTCCGCCGCTGTGTGTGTTTATATTATTTGCAAATGATAAAATGCTTTCGTTATAAGCATCAGTATATTGCATTGCAACTTCAACCCTCATATCATCAACCATTTTGTCAATGTAAATAGGTTCTTCAAACATAACAGTTTTGTTTTTATTTAAAAATAAAACATATTCAGCAATACCGCCTTCATAGTGGAAAATTTCTTCTTCATTAGTTTTTCCGTCAATGAATATAATTTTTAAACCTTTGTTTAAAAATGCCATTTCACGAAGTCTGTTTGCAATTACATCTTTATCGACAACGATTGTTTCTTGAAAAATTTCAGGATCAGGCCAAAATCTTGTTTTTGTACCAGTTTTGTCAGTTTCTTTAATTTTTTCTACACCAGTAGTAGGTTCACCTCTAAGATATTCTTGTCTGTGAACCCAACCGTTTCTTGAAACTTCAACAACCATTTTTTCGGATAATGCATTTACAACTGATGCTCCAACACCGTGCAATCCTCCTGATACTTTGTATCCTCCATCTCCAAATTTACCGCCTGCATGTAGAACTGTATGTACAATTTCTAACGCAGATTTTCCTGAATCCGGTTTTATGTCAACAGGTATACCACGGCCATTATCTTCAACAGTAACGCTGTTATCAGGGTTTATTTTTACTCTGATTTCCGTACAATATCCTGCCAAAGATTCATCAATAGAATTATCAACGATTTCGTATATACAATGATGTAATCCTCTTTGAGATGTTGAACCTATATACATCCCGGGACGCATTCTTACAGCTTCTAAACCTTCTAATACACGAATATTGCTGGCATCATATCCTTGCTCAGGCGTTATTGTTGGTGTCAAACCTTCATTATTATCCATAATTTCTCCCCAAAATTCAAAATAACAATATATTTATATATATATTATAGTATAAACATATTGGCATGTCTTATTTATTTTCTTAAAAATGTTACTCAACTTATTATTTTAATTGAAGTTCAGCCCATTCTTTGCTAACCATGTTAAGCGCATCATGGGCAGTGTTTTTATTAAGTAAAATTTCTTGAACAGCAGTATTAATTAGTAAGTTAACTTCTTTTTGATTTTTTTGAGGTTTTACTGCCGGTTCGATTTTTTCAAGTTGTTTTGCGCTTATTACTCTAGCTTTTGAAATTAAATCTTCTTCATTATATTCTTTGTAAAAACTGTCATTTAGTGCTTCTTCATTTGTTGTCAAAACATTAGTAAGTTTCCCGAGTTCAAGACTGTTTTCCATATTTGTCAGATATAAAGCAAATTTTAAGGCATAGTCCTTGTTTTTTGCTTTTATCGGTATTACTAAATTCATACATGAAAAATCGTTTTGTCCTAAATCTCCTACCATTTGAGGTGCTACATCAGTTTTCTTATATACATTTGGAGCATTTTCTTTTATCATATTTAAAAAATTTGCTCCTGATGTAAATAAAACAATATTTTCACTCATATACTTTTCAAGCGCTTCTCTTTGAGTCTGAGTAATTGTTTCTTTTGGAATTAAGTCATTTATATAAAGATTTTTATAAAAATTAAATACATTTTCTGATTTTTGCGACTTAACAGTTTCAGGAGAGTTGATACCATATTTATTTAGAATTTTATACATGGTGTCGTTTTCTGTTATTGTGGGCATGAATGTATAAATATTTTGTTTCTCTTTTAGTAGTTTAGATAGACTTTCAAGTTCTTCATACTTGTTAGGAACTTTTTGGTCAATAGAAGATAAAATTTCTTTGTTGTATATGGTAATTGCAGACGTAGCATACCATGGAAGAGAGTATAATTTATTATTATACTTTAGTGCATTCAATATTGAGGCTTTATATTGAGTTGTATATTTTGCATCAATTTCCTCTAAAACACCTTTTTGAGCAAGAAGTGCAGAAAAATCAGGGTTTAAATTTATTAAATCAGGGGGATTATCACTTAGTACAGCGGCCAGTGTTCTTTTTTCACCTTCCGAAAATGGTACATCTATCCAATTAATCTTAACATTTGGATTTTCTTTTTCAAAATTGCTTATTACATTTTTTATGTACTGCGAAAAGTCATTCATTTGTAATGTCCAAAAAGTAACAACAATTTTGTCATTTTTTGTATTTTTATTGAATAAATAAATTCCAAATGAAACTAATACTAATAATATTGTAAGTGATATAAAAATTTTCTTCATTCGACACCTTATATATTGATGATAAAATTATACTATGAATAATTTATTTACAGAACTTGAAAATCAAAATAAACAAATTCCACTTGCAGAAATATTGAGACCAAAAACTTTGGATGATTTTTTAGGTCAATATAAGGTTTTGGATAAAAATAGTCCTCTTCTTAATTTAATAAACTCAAACAGACTGTTTTCTTTTATTTTTTGGGGGCCTTCAGGCTGCGGCAAAACTACTTTGTCCAGAATTATTGCTAATACCTTAAATGCACAATTTATTGAAATATCAGCTGTAACATCAGGTGTAAAAGATATTAAAGATGCTGTTGATAAATCTAAAGAAGCTTTACGAAATGGTCAAAAAACAATTTTGTTTATTGATGAAATTCATAGATATTCAAAAACTCAACAAGATGCGCTTTTGCCTCATATTGAAAACGGAACATTATTTTTGATTGGTTCAACTACAGAAAATCCTTCATTTCAGGTTATACCGGCATTATTATCAAGGGTTCAGGTTATTCGATTAGAGAGTTTGGACGATAATTCTATTAAAAGCATTGTTATTAAAGGTTTTAATTATTTATCTGATAATTATGATGAAGTTATTTATGATGAAAAAATTTTAGATTTTCTTGTTAATTTATCACGTGGTGATGCAAGATTTGCCCTAAATCTTGTCGAAAATACATATTTTTCAAGTAATTTTTCAAATAATAAACGTGTTATTACAGTTGAAAATATTGAAAGACTTGCACAATCAAGAAAAACTCGTTATTCTCAGCAAGAACACTATGATTGTGCTTCTGCATTTCAAAAAAGCTTGAGAGGTTCTGATGCTGATGCTGCAATATATTATTTAGCCAAAATGATAGAAGCAGGTGAGGATCCAAGATTTATCGCACGCAGACTTATTGTTTGTGCGGCAGAAGATGTAGGAATTGAAAATCCCATGGCGTTATCGCTTGCAGTTAGTGCTTATCATGCTGTTGAATTGTTAGGTATGCCTGAGGCTCGTATTCCCCTTGCTGAGGCAGTTATATATGTTGCGAAATCGAAAAAATCAAATAAAACAATTATGTCTATAGATAGTGCTATAAATGATATTAAAAATGGAAATGATTATCCTCCTCCAATGCATCTGAGAGATTCGCATTATAAAGATGCTAAAAAATATGGATTTGGTGAGGGGTATGTGTATTCTCATGATAACCCTGAATTTGAACAACAATTTTTACCTGATGAATTGAAAAATAAAAAATATATTTTATAAATTTGTCTCAAATTTAGTAATAGCTTAAAAGGCAATTTTTTTAGAGAAAAATACTTAATATAATTAAGGAAACGAAAAAATTTAATAGATAAACGACACATT
>CACZSH010000084.1 GCA_902783785.1 uncultured bacterium
CCTCTCACAAAACAATTCACAGGATTGTTTTGTTCGGCAGAGTCCGCAAGGTCGGCGGTTCGAGTCCACCTTTAGCTATTTTTTTATAAATTTTTTAGTAGTGATTATAATATCTTATTTTACTGTTATATTAAGATAGTTCAATGTCATGGTACTTTTGGACAGATGTTTTTACATGTCTTAGTATAAATTTACACAAACAAAAAAGCGGAAGACGGGACTCGGACCCGCAACAACCTGCTTGGAAGGCAGGGACTCTACCAATTGAGTTACTTCCGCTTAAATTATTTACTTGTATGTTTATTAAACTACAAAAATATTTTTTTATCAAGTTTGACTTTTTTATTTTTATTATTAATTAATATTTGGAGTTAAATTAGTTTTTATTTGCGATTAATACCGGTTCTGCTTAGGCAGAACCTTTTGTTACTAATTGAAATTCTTTTTATATTTTATACATCTTTAGGTTTATATTAAATTAAATCCGAGGGTTGATGTTTATTTGCTTAAAAACATATAAACTTAATGTGTAATCGTTGAGAAGAATATTTTAGTGGGGTAAATAAATTGAAAAAATTATTATTAATTTTGGGTATAATATGTTTTTCAAATATATGTGTGCAAGCTGCCACAGATAATGTTTTGCAGTCTATTCAAATAGATTCGTTTAAAGATACTTATAATATTGTTTTGAAATCTGATGAAAAGCCTGAATCAAAAAGAATTATTAATGATGAAAATAAAGTTATGATTACTTTAAAAGGTGTTAGAGTTTCAAAAGATTTTAATACTATTTACAATGCTACGAATATTGATAGTGTTACTGTAGAACCTTCAGGTTCTGATGCTGTTAATATTTCTATTCAAGCGCAAAATGTTAGTCGTTCTAATTTGATTTTTGATACACTTGATACTCCTCTTGGTGTCTTGAGAGCACAAGAGAATAAAAAAGCTTCTACAGGTAAAAAATCTGCTAAAAAAGCAAAAAAGAAAATAGTTTTAAGTAGTCCTGTAAAAGAATATAGACCAATTTTTAATGATGTTGAAGAAGAGGAAAGTTTATCTTTTAACTCCTTAATTAGTAAAGATTATGCTGATTCGTTCTTAACTTCTTTTAAAGAAGATGGTTTAACAAATACTATAACAATTCTTTTAATTGGCATTATAATATTCTGTGCAGTTAAATTGTTTAGAAAAAATAACAAAGAAGATAATATTCAAGTTGGCTTAACTCAAACTTTACGAGATAGAGAAATGAATTTAATGCAAGATATGATGCAATCTCAACAAATGCATTCGCAAGCTCAATCCAATTATGGTATAAGACCTGAAATGAATTATGGAATAAGAAGTTATCAGGAAGCTGTTAAATCTCCGTATCAACAACAAGGAATGAGAAGTCCTTATACTACTTCCGATATAAGATTTAATAATCCTGCATTTCAATCTAAATTTCAATCAGTTGCTCAACCTAACGTTTCTGCAAGTCAACCTTTAAAACCTCAAAAAAGAGAAGTACCAGCGATGGCTGTATCAGCGTTAAAATCAAATAGTAATTCTCAATTGATGTCTAAACAACAAAGACCTATTTCAAAATCTAATATGTCTTCAGCTAAGTCTACCATGGTTAATGTTGATTCTATGAAATTTTTAGATGAAATGGCAAAAATTTATGAAAAAAATGGTCAAACAAGTTTTGCGCAAGGTTTAAAATCTAAGATGAATAGAATTTAAATTTAGTGTAAATAAAAACTAATGGGATTATGTATTTAGGGAGTGGGTATTTAAAACCACTCTTTTTTTTATTTATATAAATAAAATGCCGAGCAGAGCTCGGCAAGATTGGAGTAAATGTGAATTTATGACTATTATTTTGGCTTATGTTAATAATTGCAATGTTAAAGTATTCATAGCTTCATCAGAAAGAATATCACCAAATTCGTTTCTTATGATATTCAACGTTTTGTTGAATAAACTGTTAAACTGTTGTACCGTACGTTGAATTCTTTCTTGACTTTCGCTGGAAATGTAAGCAGATACTTTAACTTCTTTTGTATGTTTTACTTGGGCATATGATGATGACATGTATTGGAATATTTCGTCAGAACTGTATTGACGTGTCGGTTTATTTAAAGTAGCTCTCTCTTTATCTTGAGTTGATTCTTTTTTCTCGGCTGTGTTTTCTTCTTTTTTGGTTGTTTTAATACCACTGTAGATACCTTGTGAATAACTCGTAATTGGGCTGATAAATGTCATAAATTCTTTCTCCTTTTGTTAGTTAAACTCCGTTACACATTTTTTTTAATTATGTTTTTTTTTAAGTCAAAAATTTGTTTTAACTAAGTTTACATAACTTAATATTTTAATAATTTATTATCAATTTTTTATTCCTTAAATTCTTTATATAAGTACGAAGTATTTGGTATGTTTTTATAATAACTTTACAATAGTTAATAAATGAGCTATTTTTATGTAAAGTTTTGTAAAATTTATATTTAGCCTCATGATATTGTCATTATAGACTTTTAACCCGTTTTAAACCATGATGTAGCAAGGCTTTTGCTGAAATTCATCTATCTGAAAATACTTTATATATATGTGTGTAATATAAAATATGTTTAGTTAGTGGAGATAAACTTATGGCATTTGATTCAATTCAAAAGTACAAGCATATAGCTTCTCAAGAAGGTGTAAATACTTCGACAGCTGCGGCCAAGAGTGCAGAAGTTGAATCTAAAATAGAAAAGTCATTTATAAATTCAGCGTTTGCAGAAGGTGCTGAAAAAAACAATGCTGGCAATGGTGGTTCTGGAGATGTTCAGTTAAAAATGACTATGTCAGACGAGCCAGGTGTCAACATTGATACAAGTGCATATCAAAATGCTTTAAATTCTTATATGAATAGTGCCTTAAGACAAGCTAAAGCTCAAATGACACTTAATACTATTGGTTCTGTTGCTGGTACATTAGGTACTTTATTAAGTGGTTCTGCAGGGAATTCTTCACTAGGTGGTTTATCAGGTTTTGAGAATATATTTAAATCTTCTAAATCTGGTAAGACAGATGCTGCTACTCCTGAGCAAACAGCTAAAAAATCTGCTGATAGTGCAATAAAAGATTTGAAATTAAGTAACGATTTACAAGATGCTCTTGCTGATTACAATAAAAAACCAAATGAAAAACGTAAAGCAGAAGTGCAAAAACAACTTTCTACGGCTGAAGCTGATAGAAATACGTTAGCAGGTAAATTATCTGAACAAACTTCTATAATTACTAAAGCTACAGAAGAAAAGAAAGTTTTGGAAGAAGAAGCTGCAAAATTAAACACGGAAGCTACAAAATTACAAAGTGAAGTTGATACACTTACTGATTCTATTAAGAATGCGGCAAATGCTGAAATTGGTAAGTTGGATAAAGATGATGAAACACAAAAAGGTATAATTGACAAAAGCCAAAAAGATGTAACTACAAAAAAAGAAGAATGTACAGCAGCTGTTGGTAAACAAAATGACATAATTTCAGCTAATAAATCAACTGCTGAAGCAAAAATTACAAGTACAACTGATCCAACTACTGGTAAAGTAACTTACAGTCCTTGTACTCCTCAAGAAAAACAACAGGCTATTGCAGCAATAAATGCAGCTAAACAAGAAATCGTAAGACTTGAAAAAGAACGTGATGAGTTTATAAAGGCAGAAGAAGAAAAGCAAAAAGCTGCTCAAGAAAAAATTGCTGAAAATGCAGTTAAGAGATCAGAACAACAAGCAATAGTTGATAAACCTGATACTGATCCGGCTAAAGGTGCTGATTTGCAAGCTAAAAAATCTGAATTAGAACAAAAAAGATCTGCTGCATCAGAAAAAACAGCTGAGGCTAATGCAAAGAAACAAACTATAGCTGATGCAACCGTATTGCAACAAACTTGTCAACAACGAATGAACCAATTAAGCAGTCAAATTGTTCAAGCAAGAGGTATTGTTGGATCTTAAATTTTAAGACAGATAATATAATATAAAAGAGAGGTTTGATGATATCAAACCTCTCTTTTTTGAGTATTTAATAATAATTTTATTAATTTTCAGCTTCAAATTTAGCTTTTTCTTCTTCTGTAACACCTTTG
This sequence comes from uncultured bacterium, assembly GCA_902783785.1. Classification (GTDB taxonomy): domain Bacteria; phylum Cyanobacteriota; class Vampirovibrionia; order Gastranaerophilales; family Gastranaerophilaceae; genus UBA791. The sequence continues at coordinate 4,121 of CACZSH010000084.1, forward strand.
ATTGTTAGGTTTACTCTGCCTCTATCATCGATTTTAATTATTTTTACAATAACTTCATCTCCGATATTTACATGAGGCTCGATAGTTTCGATTCTTTCTTTGCAGATTTGAGAGATATGAACCATACCATCTTTGCCACCGCCCAATTCAACAAAAGCACCGATTGGAATTATTCTTACAACTTTTCCTTTTAAAATCATGCCTTCTTCAGGTTTAAATGTTAAATCTCTAATCATTTTCATGGCAATTTTAGCACCTTCTTGGTCATTAGAAGTAATTGTTACAACACCAGAATCTTGAATATCAATTTCTGCACCTGAAGCATCTATAATAGCTCTGATTTGTTTACCGCCAGGTCCTATTACAGTTCCGATATCTGCTTGAGGAATAGTCATTGTTGTTATGCTTGGTGCATAAGGTGATAATTCTTTTGCCGGTTCAGTGATTGCTTCTCTCATTTTTCCTAAAATATGTAATCTTCCTTCTTTAGCTTGTTGCAAGGCCCTTCTTAATGTATCATTTGAAATACCTTTTGCTTTCATATCCATTTGAAGTGCTGTAATAGCTTCATCATTACCTGTAACTTTAAAGTCCATATCTCCTAAAAAGTCTTCGATACCTTGAATATCTGTTAAAACAACAGGTTCATGGTTAGGTTCTGTTATCATACCCATTGCAACACCACCAATCATGCATTTAACAGGAACACCTGCATTCATTAAGGCCATTGATGATCCGCAAGTTGATGCCATTGATGTAGAACCGTTTGATTCTAATACATCTGAAGTTACTCTAATTGTATATCCAAATTCTTCTTGGCTTGGTAATGCAGGAACATTTGCTCTTTCTGCAAGATTTCCGTGTCCTACTTCACGTCTTCCCGGTCCTCTTAGGGCTTTTACTTCACCTACTGAAAATCCAGGGAAAATATATTTATGCATATATGTTTTTTCTGATTGAGGGTCAACACCGTCTATTTCTTGTTTCATTCCAGGTCCGGCTAAAGTTGCAACTGATAAGACTTGAGTTTGTCCTCTAGTAAATACAGCTGAGCCGTGAGCTCTTGGAATAACTCCAACTTCACACCAAATTGGTCTTACTTCATTTGGTTTTCTTCCGTCAGCTCTTACTCCTTCATTTACAATCATTGCACGCATAACTTTCTTTTCTGCAGCTTTGAATTCTTCTGCAACAAAGTCTATACCTGTTTCTTCTATCATAACGTGAATTGGATGATTTTCTTCTAAAGCTTCAATTCTTTCTTTTACAAGTTTTTTTGCTTCTTCCAATTTATTTTGTCTGTATTCTCTGTCAAAATTATGATATGCGTCATAAATCATTCCACCTGCAACTTCATCAATTATATTTTTGATTTCAGTTGTATCATATGGATTAACAAATTCTTCTCTTGTTATTCCACATTCTTGTGCAAATGCTAATTGTGCTTCACATTGTTTTCTGATTTCAACTTGTGCAAATTCAACAGCGTTCATGATGTCATCTTCTGTTACAAATTTGCAACCAGCTTCAACCATTATTACCGAATCATGAGTACCTGCTACAACTATATCTAAATCTGATTTATCAGCTTGTTGATGAGTAGGATTAGCTATCATATTTCCATTTTCATCTCTACCTACTCTTACGGCACCAATAGGACCTTCAAATGGTGCGCCTGATAACATTAATGCATAAGATGCACCTAACATAGCCAATGTATCAGGTTGGTTTTCTTGGTCATAGCTGAATAGTTGCGCTACAATTTGAATATCATTTCTGTATCCTTTAGGGAATAGTGGTCTTATTGGTCTATCAATTAATCTTGATACTAAAATAGCTTTATCAGAAGCTTTTCCTTCACTTCTGTTATATCCTCCAGGAATTCTTCCTATTGCAGACATTCTTTCTTCATAGTCAATTAATAAAGGGAAGAAATCGATTCCAACTCTTGGTTCTTTGCTTACACAACAATGTACAAATAACATTGTATCTCCACATTTTATTGTTACTGATGAAGTAGCTGATTTTGCGTATTTACCGGTTTCTACTTCAACGATTTTTCCACCAACTTCAAGTTGTGTTTTTTTTGATTCTACCATTTTTCCTTCTTTCTAGGCTGTTCGGACGTCTTTATAAATGCAGCCTTTATTTTTTCATCTATAAACTCTTGTGTCTATTTTATATTAAACATAATTTGAGGGCAAGCGTTGAAATAAAAAGCTTTTAGATAAAAAAATGGAAGTTTGGTTGTTAAGAAATGTAACGAAAGAGGTAATAAAAAAGGCAATAAAAAAGGGAAGAAATTGTTTATATAAATGTAAGGTTTAGGTTAAG
>CACZSH010000085.1 GCA_902783785.1 uncultured bacterium
AAATGGCAAGACCAAAGACAACAAAGAAAAAAGAAAAAAAGAACGTATTACAAGGTGTTGTTCATATTCAATCAACATTTAATAATACAATCGTAACTTCAACAGATACTCAAGGTAATGCAATTGCTTGGGCTACTGCAGGTGCTTCAGGATTTAAAGGTGCAAGAAAAGGTACTCCATTCGCAGCACAATCAGCAGCAGAACAAGTTGCTAAAAAATCAATTGACCAAGGTATGAAAAAAGTAGAAGTTTATATAAAAGGTCCTGGTTCAGGACGTGAAACTGCTATAAGAGCAATCCAAGCAGCAGGGTTAGAAATTACATTGATTAAAGATGTAACTCCAATTCCTCACAACGGTTGCAGACCGCCTAAAAAACGTAGAGTATAGTAGCAGTAGTAAAGTAACAATATTATAAAGGAAAAATAAAATGGCAAGATATACAGGACCAACAAACAAATTATTCCGTAACTATGGAGTAAAAGAATTATCTAACAGAAAATTGACTTCTTCTATGAGACAAACAGAATCAGGTCAACATGGTGCAATGAGAAAGAAACTTTCTGAATATGCATTACACTTAAACGAAAAACAAAAAATCAGATTAACATATTTGTTATCTGAAAAACAATTTGCAAAATATTATAACGAAGCAGCAAGAAGAAAAGGCGTTACAGGTACAATTCTTTTACAATTATTAGAATCAAGACTTGATAACGTATTATTCAAAGCTGGTTTTGGTATAACAAGAAAACAATCAAGACAAATAGTAAATCACGGCCACATTTTAGTAAATGGTAAAAAAGTTGATATTCCATCATACTTATTAAAAGCAGGTGATGTAATAACAGTTAAGTCAAAATCAACTGACTTTGTAAAGAAACAAGTTATTGAAATGATAGATATGGCTTGTGCTCCTGCATGGTTGACAATTGACAAAGATGCATTAAAAATCACTTTTGACAGAATTCCTGAAAGAGGAGAACTTGATTCTGAATTCAAAGAACAACTTGTAATTGAGTTCTATTCAAAATAGTCAAAAGAACTAGCCGAAAATAGCAAAAGGTTAAAAATCAACTAGGAGAAAAGGTATTATGGAATTAAAAATAAAAGCAGTAAATACAACAACAAGTGCTGACGGTTCTCAATATGGTAAATTTGTTATTGAACCGTTAGAAAAGGGTTTTGGTACAACAATCGGAAACTCTTTAAGAAGAGTATTGCTATCAAGTTTAGAAGGTACAGCAGTAACATCAGCAAGAATTGAAGGGATTACTCACGAATATACTTCAATCCCTGGTATTTTAGAAGATGTTATTGATGTTATGTTGAACTTAAAAGGTTTGGTAGTAAAAACAGATTCAAAGGAAGCTCAACACTTAAGAATAGATATTGACCATGCCGGACCGGTACTTGCAAGTGATATTCAATTACCTGCAGGTGTAACAGTTGTAAATCCGGATTGGTTAATTTGTACAATAGCAGATGGTGGTAGTTTCCACGCTGATATTATTGTTGAAACAGGCAAGGGGTACGTTGCAAATGATGTTCCTCGTGATTCAAAAGATGGTGCAGCTATTGATATGTTACCTATTGATGCAACATTTATGCCTATTAAAAGAGTAAGTTACAATGTAGAACCTACTCGTGTAGGTGATGTTGTTGACTATGATAAATTAATTTTAGAAATTTGGTCTAATGGTTCAGTTGATGTAACAAGTGCTCTATCACAAGCATCTCAATTATTAATTGACCACTTTATCCAAATTTCAGCAATCTCAGGTCAACCTGCTACAATTTCAATTCCTACAACTGTTGTAGAAGAAGAAGTTGTTGAAGAAGAAACTCCTTCTATTACAATTGAAGAATTGGAATTATCAGTAAGAGCTTATAATTGCTTAAAAAGAGCAAGTATAAATTCAATGGCAGAATTATTGAAAAAATCTGAACATGACTTATTAAATATCAAAAACTTTGGTAAAAAATCTTCAGATGAAGTTGTTGAAAGATTAAGACATTTCGGTTTAGATTTAGCTCCGGGACCTGAAATAACAGAAGAAGAATTAAACTAATAAATTAAAAGAAGGATAAAAAAATGCGACACTTAACAAAAAAACATACTTTATCAAAAGCTAAAGATCAAAGAGACGCACTTTTAAGAGCATTAGCAACAGAATTATTTACTCATGGTGAAATAAAAACAACAATGCCAAGAGCTAAAGCTTTAAGAGCATATGCTGAAGGTATTATCACTATGGCTAAAACTGATAGTGTTCATTCAAGACGTCAAGTATCAAAATTCATTTATGATAAAGAAATCGGTAAATTTATCGATCCTCAAACAGGTGAATTATTTGATGCACCTGATAAAGATAAAAAATTAACACCTCAAACTGTTTTGAGAAAATTATTTTACATAATCGGTAAAAAATATTCATCAAGACAAGGCGGATATACAAGAATTTACAGATTACCGCCAAGAAGAGGTGATGCTACTGAAATGGCTTTAATCCAACTTGTATAATGCCAAGATATAAATTAGAAATACAATATGTCGGCAAAAATTATGCAGGCAGCCAAATACAGTTAGCGAAAAACGGAACAGTCGAAACAAAACCGACAATTCAAGGCGAACTTGAAAAAGCAATTAGTACATTGATAGGAGTGAATAACTCCAAACAAATAAGAACAGTAAAAACAATCTTTTCCGGAAGAACAGATGCCGGTGTAAGTGCGAGAATGCAGGTTGTTCATTTTGATACAGATAAAGAATTTGTTGCTTCAAAATTTATCAATTCAATGAATAAACTTCTGCCTCAAGATATTTCGGTGTCAAAAATAGAAAAGACTGATAATTCATTTCACGCTCAAATGTCAGCTAAACAAAGACATTATGAATACAGATTTATAAATCGTAATTATAAGAGTGCTTTTGATGGCGATTTAATGAGAGTAAGTGAAAGTATCAATATTGAAAGAATGTCAAAAGCTCTAAAGTATTTAGAGGGTGAACATGATTTCAAGTCTTTTAAAAATTCCGGAGTTGATAACCCTAATACAATTTGTAAAATAACCCGTGCGACTTGTAGAAGGGAAGATGATTTTATTATTATAGAATTATCTGCAAACAGATTTTTGTACAATATGGTTAGAAATATTGTAGGGACTCTGTTGATGATTGAAAAAGATAATTTAGAACCCGAAATAATGAAAGAAATCTTATGTTCAAAAGACCGCAGTAAAGCGGGCAAAAAAATAAGTCCGTATGGACTTACCTTAGTCAAAATAGAATACTAAAAGAATATAATGGAGAAAAAAGCATGAAAACTTATTCAGCAAAACCTCTTGAAGTAGAAAGAAAATGGTATGTAATTGATGCTACAGACGAAATTTTAGGTCGTTTGGCAGTAAGAGTTGCAAACATTTTGAGAGGAAAAAATAAACCTCAATACACACCAAACGTTGATACAGGTGATTTTGTAATTGTTATCAACGCAGACAAAGTTCGTGTATCAGGTAACAAAGAAACTGACAAGATTTATTACCACCATACAAAATATCCTGGTGGATTAAAATCAGCAAGTTTCAAAGAGTTAATGGAAAAAGATCCTAGATTAGCTATTGAAAAAGCAGTTAAAGGTATGTTACAACACAATACATTAGGTGATACTCAATTTACAAAATTGAAAGTATATGCAGGAAGTGAACATCCACATGCAGCACAAAAACCTATCGTATTAGAAAAGGAGGCTAAATAATGGCAAATGATGCAGTAATGGCAACAGGTCGTAGAAAAACCTCTATCGCAGTTGTTAAATTAGTAAAAGGTAAAGGAAGAATTTTCGTTAACGGAAAAACTTTAAAAGATTACATCGGAAACAGACCTGCAGTTGAAATGATGTTATATAGACCGCTTGTTTTAACTGAAAATCAAGAAAAATATGATGTAAGAGTTAAAACTGTAGGCGGTGGTGTTGTTTCTCAATGTGGTGCAATCAGACACGGTATTGCAAGAGCATTGGTAAAATCAAATGAAGAATACAAAAACGTTTTAAGAGCTGAAGGCTTATTGACTCGTGACCCACGTGTTAAAGAACGTAAGAAATACGGACGTAAGAGAGCAAGAAAAAGATTCCAATTCTCAAAACGTTAATATTTTATTTCAAATATTCAAAAGAGCGAATTTACAAAATTCGCTCTTTTTTGATAAAAATAAAAATGGGTTGAAATATATTCAACCCGTTTAAAATTGGTTTATTGGTTTTTGGTTTGGTTAATTAAAAAATTTTTAATTGGAACTTTTTATAAAAGTATCTCTTTCTGGCTGAGCCTTGTAGGCTACTACTTTTCCTGCAAAATTTAGGTATGCTCTGTCATTGGCTTTTAATCCGGTTGAATAAACTTTCATTGGTGGTTTTTGAATTTGGTTAAATTTAGCTTGTTGTTGTTGGTTTAATAGACGGTTTATTTGCATTGGATTACTCATGCCAATATTTGATTTAATCATATTCAAATTTTGTTCGGCACTGTTAAAAATGCTCGTTATATCTGTTATATTTGTTGTTGTATTTTGTCCTTGATTGAAACTGAATGCTTTCATTTTAAACCTTTGTAAAACCTAACCTAAAAAAACGTATGCCAAATTAACGTAAATTCTTACGTAAATATTCTTCTTGAGTTCGTATCGATATAGGGGCTAACTTATAATCAGATATTAAAAAAGATTGTTTCAAAAGACAAATTAAGCTTTCAATGACGCACGAAAAAATAATTTCAAAATTTTTAACCATTATAAAACCACCAATAACTACCTACATATATATAAAAACATGTTCGCAAAATAAATTGCCTTTTTTATAAAACTTATTATTTTTTTCGTGATAAAATTTAATTATAGGTAGTTGAAAGGTAGAATATGAAAGAATTATATTATCCTCAAGGAATTGAAAAAAAATGGCAAGAAAAATGGGCTGAAGAAAAAGTTTTTAAAACTTATGATAATAGTGAAAAGCCTAAATATTATGCATTGTCAATGTTTCCGTATCCAAGCGGTAAATTACATATGGGACATGTTAGAAACTACACAATAACAGATGTAATTGCAAGATTTAAAAAGATGAAAGGTTACAATGTATTGCATCCGATTGGATGGGATAGTTTTGGCTTACCTGCAGAAAATGCGGCGATGCAACATGGCGCAAATCCTGCAAAATGGACAGATGAAAATATTGCTTATATGACAAAGCAACTAAATATGTTGGGTATATCTTATGATTGGGATAGAGAAGTTACAACTTGTAAACCTGATTATTATAAGTGGACACAATGGTTGTTTTTACAACTCTATAAAAAAGGATTAGCATACAAAAAAGAAGCTGCAGTAAATTGGTGTGATAAATGCGGAACTGTTTTAGCAAATGAACAAGTTATTGACGGAAAATGCTGGAGATGTGATAGTGTTGTTGAAAAGAAATATTTATCACAATGGTTCTTAAAAATAACTGATTATGCCGAACAACTTCTTCAAGATTTAGATAAACTTGAAGGTTGGGGGGATAATGTAAAAACAATGCAGGCTAACTGGATTGGTAAATCTTCAGGTGCAATTTTTAGATTTAAAGTTGTTGATGCGCCGAGTGGAGAAGAAATGGAAGTGCCTGTATATACAACAAGACCTGATACGGTTCATGGTATTACTTATCTTGTTGTTGCACCTGAATACAAGGATATTGACAAATTAACAACAGCAGAAAATAAAAAAGCTGTAGAAGAATATAGAGCAAATGCAAGAAAAATGTCTGAAATAGAAAGACTTTCAACTGATAGACCAAAAACAGGTGTTCCTTTGGGAACTCACTGCATAAATCCATTTACAGGAGAAACTTTCCCTCTATGGACAGCTGATTATGCTCTTGTTGAATACGGTACCGGCGCAGTTATGGCTGTTCCTACTCATGATGAAAGAGATTTTGCTTTTGCTAAAAAATATAATTTACCAATGAAAATTGTTATTTCTCCTACAGACAGAGAATTAAAAGTAGAAGAAATGGAAAATGCTTATACAGATGAAGGTATTTTAGTTAATTCAAACGAATTTAACGGAATGAAAAATACCGAAGCTAAGAAAGCAATCACTCAAAAATCAGTTGACAATGGATTTGGTGAATTTAAAACACAATACAGATTAAGAGATTGGTTGATTTCCCGTCAAAGATATTGGGGCGCTCCAATTCCTGTTGTTTATTGCGATAAGTGTGGTATTCAACCTGTACCGGAGGATCAATTACCTGTAATGTTACCTGAAGATGTTGATTTTTCTGTTGTAGGTAAATCTCCAATAACAACTTCAAAAACATTTAAAGATACAGTTTGTCCTGTTTGCGGAGGACATGCTGTTAGAGAAATGGATACAATGGATACATTTATTTGTTCAAGTTGGTATTATTTGCGTTATGCAGATGCTAAAAATTCTGACAAGCCGTTTGATAAAGCTTTGGTAAATAAATGGCTGCCTGTTGACCAGTATGTTGGCGGTATTGAACATGCTATATTGCACTTGTTGTATTCAAGATTTTTCACAAAAGCTTTGAAAGATATAGGTTTATTGGATTTTGATGAACCTTTTAAAAATCTTTTAACTCAAGGTATGGTATTAAAAGATGGTTCAAAAATGTCAAAATCAAAAGGTAATACTGTTGATCCAGATGAAATATTCCAAAATTACGGAGCAGATACGGCAAGATTATTTATTCTTTCAGATTCTCCTCCTGCTCGTGATTTCGACTGGTCTGATGCAGGTGTTGAAGGCTGCTACAAATTCTTGAATAGAATTTGGACGCTTATTTCATCAAATCAAAATGATATTAATTTAAAATATAACCTTCCTGAAAATCTTTCAAAAGAAGATGACAAGTTGGTTAGAATAGTTAATATTGCAATAAAAGGTATTACTAATGATATTGAAACTGATTTTCAATTTAATACTGTAATATCAAAATACAGAGAACTCGTTAACTCAATTTCTGATTGGAGAAAATCAAAAGGAGATTTAACAGAAGAGGAAAAACAAGTATTCAGTTTTGCTATTGCAACATTAATTAAATTAATGTCGCCTGTAACAGTTCATCTATCTGAAGAAATCTGGGAAAACTTAGGCGGCGAAGGTTCTATTCATAATCAACCTTGGGTTGAATATGATGAAAACAAAGCTAAACTTGCAGATTTTACTCTGGTAGTTCAAATAAACGGAAAAGTTAGAGATAAAATTACCGTTGATGAATCAATGAGCAAAGAAGAAATGGAACAAACTGCATTAGCAAGTGAAAAAGTAAAAGAATATACTGTAGGAAAAACTATTGTAAAAACAATTGTTGTTCCTAAAAAACTTGTTAATATCGTGGTTAAATAATGGAATTATTAAAAAACAAAACATTTATAATATCAATCGCACTATGGTCAATTTTAACCATAGTGCGTATTTTAAATCATATTCCATGGTTTGATGAAGCTCATGCGTGGACTATTGCCGAAGAACTTAATTTGATTCAGATTTTTGAATTAATGAAAGTTGAGGGGCATACTTTCATTTGGTATTTACTTTTAATGCCTTTTGCAAAACTCCATTTTGGGTATCCTTATTCAATGCAATTTTTAAACTGGATTTTTTGTTTATTTGCGTTGGTTATTTTATGGAAAAAGGCTCCTTTTAATAATTTAATAAAAGTTTTAATAACTTTTTCATTCCCTTTTACATATGTTTATTCGGTATATGCAAGATGTTATTCAATAGGAATAATGTTGTTGTTTATCTTGACAGTATTGTATAAAGATAAACTTAAACATCCTATTTTGTATTCTATACTGCTTATATTCTGTGCAAATACAAGTACTATGGCTCTTATTGGAGCAACAGGCTTTGGGTTATTATTTTTGTATGATTTGATAAAATCAAAACCAACAATAAAAAACTATATAAAAATATTTTTAATTTTGGGTGTAGGTACAGGTTTAATTTGTTTACAATTATTTGGTGTTGAGTCTACTGCCATAATGGATTATAGAGGAATTAATTTACCTCACCATGATATTTTAAAAATATTATGTATTGTAATATTTCTTTTTATTAGCTGTTTTGTTCCTTTATTATTCTTTTTCAAGAAAAATTTACAATTTTTATTATTTTTTCTGTTTACAGCCTCATTAATGTCTGTTTGTTTTATGTTTAAATATTATGGGCATTACTGGAACCATGCTTTTTATTGGATTTATTTTATTATAACATTATGGCTGATTTTTTTAGAAAACAATCAAATAAAATTAAAGCAAATTATTTCGATGCAATTAGGAATAATATGTTTTTTGCATATATTTATTCCTTTTTTTATGAATGATGAATATTTAAAATTAACACAAAAAGACGTTGCAATTAAAATGGTTAAAATAATATTAAGTGATAAAGCCATAGATAAAAAGTCTATTATTTTGGGAAATGATAATTTTGCTGGATATATGCTTTTACCATACAAAAAATATAAGTTAATAAATTATTGTGAAGATAGATCTTTTAACTATAATGTCGTAAATTATCCTGCAAATAATAATTTATGTTATGAAAAAAAACTTTCAAGTAAAGTATTTAACGAATACTATACATATTTGGATAAAAACAGACTTATAGACTTATATAATAGAAATGTTGGAAATGATAAAGAAGTTTATTCTGTAGTTTCAATAAGTCCAATGGTATTTGAAAAAAGTGAGATTACGTATATTAAGGATGATAAAACAGGCGTATTTTATTCAATACACAGATACAAATGTTTTAAAAATGAAAAAGAAGAAAGTATCTGTTTGTACAAAATAAAAAAGAGTGAATAAAATCACTCTTTTTTTTATTTATTTTATTCTTCGTTACCTAAAGGTATTGTCAAAACCTGACCAAGTTGCAATTGATTAGGATTTGAAAGATTGTTTGCATCTTGTATTCGTTGAGCATTTTTTCCTGAATAAGAACCATAAAATCTAATTACAATTGATTCTAAATTATCTCCACGTTGAACTGTGTAAGTTTCTGTCGTAAGTTTTTTAACATCTGTTGTATCAGCAGGAATTACTGTTAAATTAGTATGTTCTGCCGGAGTTTCAATAGGTACAGGAGTATCTTCAAAAGAATTTTCTTTGACAGCATTCATAGAAAGATTTACTATTGTTGTTAAAATGAGCATCGCAACAGCACCTAATATAAAACCTGTAACTATGTATACAATAGGTGATTTTTCATACTTCACTTGCGGTTGTTCCAGTCCTTGCCATAAAACCTCAAGTTCTTTATCCTTTATAGGATGTAAAGCATTCGCTTGTGCGCTGGAGTAATTTCTGCGTCTATATTTAGAAAGAGCTTCAATAGATTTGATTTTCTCTTTTGAGATATTAGATCTTCTAAGTGTTGTGCTTTTCATGATAGTTTTCTCGCCCATTGTCTGCTACATGTAAATTTTATCATAATATTATTCTATATCAAGTTATAAAATCCATTTTAATATGAACAGAGTAGTCTAAATGGATGAGATTAATAATAAATAGTTAAACAAAAATTTTTAAATGTCGTAAGAGAAGCTGTAAATAAATTATGGAGAAATTTATGTTAAATATCACAGCCGAAAAAAGTCAAGGATTGACTGAAGAAAAGTTATTAAATCCTATTCAATCTTTAGAAAACGCAAGATTTGCACATGAACAATATTTATTAAAAGGTCAAAATGCCGATTTGTTAGAAGCTGTTAATCAGTATTTATTGACAATAAAGGCAAATCCTAAAGTATCAGAAAGCTATTATAGATTAGCATCATTAATGTTAGAAAGCGGTGAAATAGATTTAGATAGTGCAATAGAACAATGTAAAATTGCTATTGCAATGTCTCCTAAAAATGCTGATGCTCATTTGTATACTGCATATTTTTTAGATAAAGCCGGAGAATTTGAAGATTCTTCTAATGAATATGAAAAAGCAATTAAATTTTCAGGTTTAGGTTCTTCCCGAGCAAGAGTTTTATATGCAACAAGTATTTTAGAACAAATAGATTCAAAACAATTGAGTATATTTAATTTACATAAATTTTTGTATCATATGGTAACAGGTATTTTATTGTCTGCTATTGATAAGAAATCGCTAAAAATGTTTTTCAAAAATATTAAAGAATCTGTTTTTGTATCTCTATATAAAACAATTGGAAATATGTTTGAGGGTATTAATGGTTTTAAAGCGTGTTTAAGTATTTATAAAAAAGCTGTAGAAAAAACAGGTCATAAAGGTTCATTTTATTCAAGAATGGGCGATATTTTAATGAGAAAAGAAGAATATAGTGAAGCTTTAGATTGTTATAAAAAAGCTTATATGACTGAACCAAATAACAGAAACAATTTATTAAAACTTGCAACAATAACAAGAACTTATATGCCAAGTGCAATTGATGAAGCAATTGATTATTACACAGCTTTACTAAATTTTGGAAAAGATACTGCGCAAATATATTATGAATTAGGTCATTTATATTTGAAAAAAGAAGATAATTTTCATGCTCTAATAGCTTTTAAATTAGCTTTAGATAGTAACATTGATAATCCATATTTTAATAATGCAATTGCTTTTGCATATTTAAGAAACAATATGATTGATGATGCAATATTACATTATCAAAAAGCTATTAAAATAAACCCTGATGATAAATGGACAGCATTAGTTTGTCATACTTTAGGTCTTGTTTATTTAGATATGAAAATGGATTTTCAATCTGCAATATCATCTTTCCAAGCAGGATTAGTATTGGATGAAAATAATTATGAATTACATGTAGCTCTTGCTGATATTTACATGGCACAAAATGATTTAGATACTGCTGTACAAACATATTGTGAAGCGATTAAAGTAAATGAAAATATCTTTTTAGCCTATGCAAAATTAGGTCTTGCCCTATGGGAAAAAGGCTGTACAGATGAAGCTTTAATAGCATATAATAAGGCTTTAGAATTAAATCCTAATTGTGATACCGCATATAATAACTTAGGAGTTGTTTATATTGATGGATTATTTGATAATAATGAAGCTTTAAAATGTTTCTTAAAAGCAATTGATCTAAATCCTAATTATACTCTTGCATATTTCAATGCAGGAAGAGCTTATGAAAATTTAGGTTTGGCTCGAGAAGCTGCATCATATTATCAAATGGCAATTGATTTGAACAGACTTTCTCCTGAACTTGTGGAAGACGATATTCAAGAGAAAATACACAGTTTATTCAACTAATAATTAAAAATCTCATAATTTTATTTACTATGGTATAGTTTTTAACTATACCTTTTTTTTATTTTTTACTTAAAATTTTTGATAATTCAGCTACTGTTCTAGGGAAGTACTGTTGTAAGTATTGTGAACGAATAGAGAATAAATCTTCATTATTATATGTATTCAAAAGTGCATTAGTTTCAGCTATAGTTTCTTGTAATCCGTCTTTTTCTTCGGATGTCTTGATAAAGTAATTTATGTGCTCTCTTTGAGCTGCAGGGAAAGCATCATTAAACATAGCTTTTTCTTTTTCAAAAATTTCATTTATTTTTTTATTTGAGAAAATAGATTTTTTTAGTGTTTCCTCTTGTTTTACGTCAACTTCATCATAATCTTTTGCATGACCAAGTTCGTGAAGCATTACAAAAAGATTATCTCCGGTTTTTATTCTCTTGTTTACTGCGCCATATGTTGAATAATTAATATCATCGATTCCGTTTAAGTGTTTTACGGATTTACTCAATGCTATAAGTTCTTCTCCAGGCATTTTCTTTAATGCTTCAAGAATTTTTTCTTTGTTTCCGTCAATGTAATTTTCAAAAGTTATTTTTGAATCTTTATTATCTTTCAAGTTTTTAATATTTATTTCTTTTTCATTTACTGTTATTTCATATTTTTCGTCATTTTTTGCAGAAATAAATTTGTTATCAGAAATAACTTCAAAAGATTGCGAATTTTTCAATAAAACATTGCCGTTTTTATCTGTTATTATGTAGTCGCTAATTCTGTTGCCTTGCGGATCATTTTCATAAAGATATTGAGTTCTTGTTCCATCAAGAGATGTCATATCTTTTTTAACTGTTGTTATACCTGTTTTTTCATCAACATAACCTTGCGATAGTACTTTCTCTGTACCATCAGGATATACATGTTTTATATTTAATACACCTGCAACTTCAGACTGTTCGGTATATTCTTTTCTTAGAGTTTTTCCATTTTTATCTCGAACAACTCTTATTTCATTTATCAAAACAGGCTGCGGTAGTTTTTTATTTACTTCCAGTTTTACTTTAGAAGTTGTATTTGTTCTGTTATCAATTGTTTTCTTTATTTGGTATTGTCTACCATTTGGGAATGTTCGAGCTTTAACTTCTTCTGTTGAAATTATATTCAAATCTTTATCATATAATTCTATTTTTTTACTTGTGTCTTTTAAATCAGCAATTAGTGAGAATGCATTCGAATCATAACTATCTGTTTGAAATTTTAGAGAAAGTAAAGATTCTCCGCAGGCTTTTTCCATTTTATTATAATATTCAACAACTTTTTCCGGATTTTTTAATAATTTATTTTTAGAAAGAGCTATAATATCTTCCGTTTCAAGGTTACAGTTTGCCAAAACTTTTGCCTTTTCGTAATCTTCATCATTTTCAATTTTTTGCGAAAAAGCTTTTATATCAAACGGACTAAATCTTGGCGAATCATCATCCTTTTTTATAGTTGATAAATCAGAAAGATTTTTAACGACATTGACATCTTTTTCCAATATTTCACAACAAAGCGAACTCAATAATTTAGGATTTTGTACTAAATTTCTAAATGGTTCCCATTTGTCAGGAGATTTAATTAATTCTTGTTTTATGATTTCTAATTTTTCGTCATTAAATTTAGGTAAACCTTTAAAATTTTTGACATCTTTTAATTCTTTTATAGCATCATCAGCATTAAAAGTTCCTTTAAAAGAAGTTCTTTCAAATGTATCTTTTTGAAGTCCGTAATTAAGTCTTGGTCTTAAATTTTGCGCAGGTTTTATCCCTGTAATATTATTATTTATATTAACGATACTTTTTATATTCATAAATTTTCCAAATGTTATACTCTTATTACATGATTACGGAATAAAATTGTAATACTTTAATAAATGATGTAAAATTGTAAATAAATGTTAAAATGGTTGAAAAAAAAGCAATTAAAGATGTTTAGTAAACTTTATATTCATGTATTATTGTGTATATTAGTGGGTGAACTGTGACAGAAGTAAATCGAATAAATCAAACCGGATTAAACTTACCGCAAATGCCGAAAACATTGCAATCAGGAAATGCAAACGGAGATGGCGGATTATTGTTTGGAGATAATTTAATAGGCGGAGTAGAAGATTCATATACATCAGATGCTGTCAAAAATCAATTAAAAATACAAGCACAGGACCTTGTAAAATTAGCAAGAAGAATGAATTCAGCAAGTGCAGAAGAATCAGGTGGCAGTGAAGCCTTAAAGAAATCGTTAAATACAAAACTAAAGGCTATAAAAGAACAAGCAGAAGCTGCCGGAGTTGATTTAAATGCATTGTTTTCAGAAATATCAGAAGAGATGAATTTAAGTCGAAAAGATCAAAAAGCTATATCCAAAACATTAAAAGTAAAAATAAAGAAAATTGATAAATTGGCAAAAAGTGAAGAACCACAACAAAGCAATCCGTTTGGATCTTCTCAAAATCCTTTATTTGCAGGCTTTGTAGGAAGAGAACGTTCGATTAGAGCAATGGATGGCATGGATGATGGTGGTGACATTAGATATGGTAAATTAATAGGTTCATCTGCAGATGCATCTTTACAGTTGTCAAAATATCAAAATAATGAGCTTTCAAGAGTAAAAGATATTTATCAAAAAAATAAATCAAAATATGATAAGGTTGCAGAAGCTACAGGTGTTCCCGCAGAATTGATTTGTGCAATTCACTATCGTGAAGGCGGATGTAATTTTGGTACGTATTTGCATAATGGTGATCCGCTTGGTCAACCAACTACACACGTACCTAGAGGTAAAAACTTTAGTGATTGGACATCTGCTGCAATTGATGCAATCAATTCTCAAAAACATTCAAACGTTTCAAAAGGTAATATAGATTCACAGCTTGATTATGCAGAACGCTATAATGGTTTAGGCTATAGAAGAAGAGGTAAAGCTTCACCTTATGTTTGGGCAGGAACATCTAATTATTCCGGTGGAATGTATGTAAGAGATGGTGTTTATAGCGACTCAGCAGTAGATAAAAGAGTTGGTGTAGCTGCTATTTTACAGACATTGTATTCTTAAAATTTTTAATTTAAGTTCGTTTGTATTTTCTTTCTATTGTCTTTGTTTGACAATGTTCTTTGATATTTTAAAATAGATATATCATGCAAGATTATTTTTACATTAGAGAAAATTTACAGACTTTCAAAATTGAAGAAAAACTTTTAAATTTAAGTAAGTTATATAAAGATAAAAAAGTTGCTATTTTGGGCGCAAATTATGCCTTTAAAGCAATAGATGAAGTCTTTGATTTAAAACAAATGTTTAATATTGTAGGTTTGGTAGATGGTAATGTTAAAAATATTGAAAACTTTTGCGAAGAATATAGAATAATACCTTTTGATAATTTATATTTTAGTGGTATTGATTTATTGATTAATTTAAAAGATGATGGTTTTAAAATAGAAAAATATTTAAGAAAAAATAACCTAATAAAGAAAAAAGTCAAATTTATTAATTTATTGGAAAAATCTATTATTGAAAGAATAATTGACAGTATAAATTTGTTACATCAAACTTGCTTAACTATAAAAAAGACAAATCAAATTATTCCTATAGTAAAGGATTTATTAAACTATGATAGTAGTGTTGTTCTATCCAGATTTAATTACAGACAAAAAATTTCTGATATATCAAAAAATAGTCAAGATCCTATAAGAGTTTTATTTGTAGTTTTTGATTATAAATATTGGTCTTTAACAATTAATTTATATTATAAGATGCGTTCAGATGAAAATTTTAAGTTGTTGCCTATTTTAGTATTACCTGATATTTTGTCAGAAAGCGATTATAATTCTACACAAGAAACATTAAATTATTTTAAAACGAATGGATATAATTGTCTTGATGGTATTGAACATGAAAGTAATGAGGCTGTCCTTGTAAAAGCCTTAAAACCGGATATTATTATTTATCAACAAATCGAATATTTAAAGGCTGATTATACTCCTAAAATTTTATCAGAATATGCTTTGACTTGTTATATAGAACCATCTTTTTCATATTATGATGATGAAAAAGGAATAAATAGAAATATTTTGAGTAGATTAATGAATACTTGGAAGGTTTATACTTCTAATAAAGAATCTTATAAACAATTAAAAAATACCGTTGATTCAGGATTTACCTTATTTGAAAAATATCATAATGCTTCGTTGTCAAATAATGTTAATTCGTGGCCAAATTTACTTTCAAATAAAATTGTATATCGCCCATCTTTTAATATTGATGAAAATTTTGATAAAATTAAATTTTTTGAAGAAAAGCATTCTATGTTAGAATATGCTAATTCCCATCAACAATATAGTTTTATTGTTATTCTTGATAAAAATTTTAAAAAACAATGTATTGAAAATAATATTTTTAACGAAGAAGAATATAATGAATACATTAATAGTTGGAACGCATTATCAAATTCTATTGTAAAAGATGATGCTAATGCTGTTTCAATTTATAATTCATCTGATATTTTAATAACTGATAATATGTCATCTGCTTGTGAATATTTTCCTTGTGGAAAGCCCATTATTTTATTATATTCAAAAGAAGATGTAGAATTTAATTTTATTGGTAAAAAAATATTTAATACGTTGTATAAATTACCTGAAGTCGAATCTTTGGATATTATATTACAAGATTTGCTTATAGATAGAAATGATTATATGTCCAAAGATAGATTTTCTATTTTGGGTAAATACAATGATTATTTTAATAAAGATGCATCGGATCTTATAATCCAAGATTTAAAAATGTGTCTAGGGAGAATAGAATCTGATAAGTAAATTTCAGTTTTTGAAAATTTAGTACTTAATTTGGTTTGAAGAATTTATGAAATAATTAACCCATTTATGTTGTTCAATCGGATTTGATGTGACTATGCTTCCCCCGCATCTTTCTGGGTGCCCACCGGCTATTATGTCTTTTGAGTAATATTCTTTTGCATAGTCAACAATTTTCATTGCATAATCTTTGTTTGATGTAATACTCATTTTGTATGTTATTCCGTCTTCACAAGGATAGAAAACTGCTACACTTTCTAGATTTTTATTTTTATCTAATAATTTTTTTCTGAATTTTCCTAAAATTATTGTTGTTTTTTCTGTATTTCTTCCTAAATTATTCCATTCTTCATCATCATTTTTTATTTCGATGAAAGCCATTTTTCCGTTTTTAGAATATTGAACTCTATTTTTTAAATTCTTTGCAAATGCTTTTTCTTCTTTTGTAAGCATCGTTTTTTCGATGAAATGTTTTTGTATTTTTCCAAAGTCTAAAATGTTCAAGGCTGAAGATAATTTAGCTTTAACCTCTTTTGAATTTTCATCAAGTTCACATTTACTTTTTGCCGTATCATCAAAAAATCCTGTATAAAGGGCTCTTGTGATCTCTTTATTTGGAGTTTTTCCCAAAGCTTCAAAAAATCTATATATAATTCCGCAATTTGATTTTGCAGAACTATCTATGTAATAGTTTTTTGCTTCAAGAGCAGGCACTTGATTTTTTTCATAAATTTTTGTTACTTGATTAAAATCAGGATGAAGTTTATTCTTATCATCGTGATGGTCGATACCTACAATTTTAGAGGTATCATATTTTTGAAGGTGTTTATATACGTTTGAATTTAATCTGTCTTTACTTGAAAAATCAACGCAAAGAGCTATATCAGCTTTTTTCGTGTTATCGTTTATGTCTTTTGCTTGAATAATATTATACTTGCTTGTATCATAATCATAATTTGATTTTCCACCTGAAGCTATAATACGAGCATTTATTCCCTCTTGTTTTAAATAATTGTAAAATGCAGTTGCGCTGTTAAAAGTATCTTCATCAGAAATTGAATGACAAAAAATATCTACACTTTTTCCTGAGTGGAGAATATTATCAATATGCTGAGCTTGATTCTTTGGCATGACGTTGGCTTTAAAGCTAACATTTGCCATACGTTGATTAATACTTAACATAACACCTACATTTATTATAAAAAAAAATTTTTACAATAAATTGCCATGTTTTTCAAAATTTTTGCATGTTTTAGGTATTATTTTAAAGTTTTGTAATATTCCAGTAGGGCATTTTTTAATAGTGCAGGGTTTGAATAATATTTGTCAGGTACTAAATAGAAACTATTATTTTTAGGATTTATTACATATAATGTTGGTATTCCGTTTAAGTCAACACTATCACAAACAGACGGTTGTTGTTTTTTTGTTACATCATATTGTACAAAATTATATTCGTTGTATAAATGATGTGATAAATGGTAAAAAATTGGCTTAAATCTTTTGCAATAAAAACAATAATCAGCCGTATAAAGAACAACGACAGGTTTATTTTGCATTAGAGCTTGTCTGCAGTTTAAACTATTTTCTGTATATGTAGAATTTGTGCTCGATTGTTTTTTTGATTTATTTTGGGCTGCATTAGCATTTATTATTGTTTGAGAAATAATAATTAATCCAATTAAAACTATAATAAATTTTTTCATGATAAAAGTCCTTTGTTTTTATAATTATAACAAAGGACTTTTAATTTAAGATTAAATATTAAAAATTATTAAAGGATTGCACCTTTTGGAACAACAGTTATTCCGTTTGGAGATACGTAAAATCCTTTTTGCATGTCAATTTCTCTATCAAAACCGATTTTTGTATGAGGTGGAATATCAACGTTTTTGTCAATAATAGCATTTCTTATTTCGCAATGTCTGCCAACGTTAACATTTTCCATCAATATACTATCCCAAACTTGTGAATAAGAATTGATTCTAACTTCCGGAGATAGAATACATCTTGATAAGCTACCACCTGATACGATACAGCCTTCAGAAACCATAGAGTTTGTTGCCATACCTACACGATCACCTTCTTGCCAAATGAATTTAGCAGGTGGATAGTTGTAGTTAAATGTTCTTAATGGCCATTCTTTTGCATATAAATTTAATTCAGGACAAGAATCTAATAAATCCATATTAGCTTGCCAATATGCATCAACATTTCCTACATCTTTCCAGTATCCTCTTTCTGCTTCTGTCATTCCTGCAAAAGTGTTTTCTTTGAAGTTATATACGTAAACAGGTTGCCCTTCATTTAATAACATAGGAATTACGTTTTTACCGAAGTCGTGGTTAGAATTTTCAATTTTAGCGTCTCTTTCTAAAGCATCAACTAAAACATCTCTTCCAAAGATGTAATTACCCATAGAAGCTAAGCACAATTCAGGATGCCCTGGAATAGATTTTGGTTTAAATTTAGGTTTTTCAACGAAACTTGTCAATTTCCAATCATCATCAACTTCCATAATACCAAATTCAGAAGCTTCTTCAATAGGAATTGGAATAGCTGCAATGGTTAAAGCTGCATGTTTTCTTTTGTGGTAATCCATCATTTGAGAAACATCCATCTTATATACGTGGTCGCCACCAAATACACAAACATATTTAGGGTCTGCATCTACAATATGTAATTTATTTTGATAAACAGCATCAGCTGTACCTTGGTACCAAGTTCCGCCTGTTCTCATTTGAGCAGGAACTAAGTCAACATATTGATCTAAAAATGCTGACATTGCATAACCTCTTGATATATGTTGGTTTAAAGAGTCGGATTTATATTGTGTTAAAACTTTAATTTTATAAAATCCTGAATTGATAAAATTATTTAATACGAAATCAATAATTCTGTATCTTCCACCAAAGGGAACTGCAGGTTTTGCTCTATCTTTTGTTAATGGATGAAGTCTTTTTCCTTCTCCGCCTGCTAAAATCATAACTAATGCGTCATCAACTATTGTCATCTTTTACCTCTTTATATTATACGTTCATATAAACTCTGTGTTATAAAGTATAATATAATCTTAAATAAATTTCACTAATACAAAATGATGAAATTTATCTAAATTTAATTATACAAAAGTATTATTTAATAAATTGTAAATAAAAATCTTGTGCATGGGTTGACAATAAAATATTTGCATGATATAAAGTAAGTGGGGTAAATGTATATTTTAGGGCTTGCAATCGCAGGCCTTTATTTTTTGTCTAAATTATTTTAAATATAAAAAAGAGCGGATAATTTATCCGCTCTAAAAATTTATTTTCAAAAAATCAACTATTTGATTTCTACTTTAGCACCAGCTTCTTCTAATTGTTTTTTCATAGCTTCAGCTTCTTCTTTTTTAACATTTTCTTTAATAGGTTTTGGTGCATTATCAACTAATTCTTTAGCTTCTTTCAAGCCTAAACCAGTGATAGCTCTAACTTCTTTTAATACAGCGATTTTGTTAGCACCAGTTTCAGCTAATACAACAGTAACTTCTGAAGCTTCTTCAGCGCCACCTTCAGCTGCTGCTGCAACAGGAGCTGCTGCAACTGCTACTGGAGCTGCAGCTGATACACCAAATTTTTCTTCCATAGCTTTTACTAATTCTGCTGCTTCTAATAATGTTAATTTTTCGATTGATTCTAAAATTGATTCTACGTTACTCATTTTTAATTTCCTTTCTTATTTTTATTTTTTGTGTAATTTCTTTTAATTAGTGCATTAAGCACATAATCGTAAGTTTGTTTCAAAAACAATTATTGTTTTTGATCCCTTACTGCAGCCATTGCTCTTGTTAATGAAGACATAACTGCTTTCATTGCACCAGCAATACCTGTTGCAGGTGAATTTATGCAGCCAAGCATTTTTGCATAAATTTCTTCTTTTGATGGAAGATTTGCCAATGCTTTTGCTTCTTGTGCTGATAATAATTTACCATCCAATACTGCTGCTACAATTTCGCCTTTTTTGGCTTCTTTAATAAATTTTGATAAAGCTTTTGCAGGTGATACAGGATCTTCAAAACCAAATGCTATTGCAGAAGGTCCTTTTAATGAATCAGTTAATGCTTCATAAGGTGTATCTTTTATAGCGATTTTTGTTAAGGTATTTTTTGTTACCATATAATCGCCGCCTGTTTTTTGAATTTCACGTCTTAATTTTGTGATTTCTTCAACAGTCAAACCTTTGTAATCTGTTAAAATTACTACTTGCGCTTTATCAACTTTTTCTTTAATCTTTTCGATTTTTTCATCTTTAAACGCTTTTGTTGACATTTTTTCTCCTTTATATTGTTTCGACCTTAT
>CACZSH010000086.1 GCA_902783785.1 uncultured bacterium
TCTGAATTTTTTTGCAAGTTCAACAGAATTTGGAATACAAAATACAATTATTATTGCAGGTATAATTAAGAAAAAGCTTAATTTTAAGTCTCCATTTTCAAAAGCAAATCTTAATTTATTTATTTCTATTGGAGCAAAACCGTTTAACCCAACCATAGATTTATAAATATCTATAGCTTTATGTATCGTTTCTGCTCTAAAAGGAACCCACGTTATATTTATAAAACCAAACATAAATAATGTAGCTAAATACTTATTAAATTTCCATTCAAATTGTGAGAAAAATCTGTGAATACAAGATGCAAACCCGTGTAAAGCACCCCACAATACAAATGTCCAATTTGCGCCATGCCAGATTCCACCAATTAAGAATGTTAAAAATAAATTTTTGTATGTATTAAATTTGCCATGTCTGTTACCGCCAAGAGGAATATAAACATAATCTTTCAACCATCTTGATAATGTCATATGCCATCTTCTCCAAAAGTTTTGAATATTTGTACATTTATATGGAGAATTGAAGTTTTGAGGCAAAACAATGTTAAATAAATAACCTACACCCATTGCCATATCACAATACCCTGAGAAATCAAAATATAATTGGAATGTATAAGATATTGCGGCACACCAAGATTCAAAACAAGTTAAATGCGGAATCACATCAAATGTTTGCTGAACAAATGGTGAGAAAAAGTCCGCAATAAGTACTTTTTTCGTTAATCCTACAGCAAGTAAAAACAGGCCGATAGAAATATTTCTATAATTTATAAATCTGTTTCTCAAATTCGCAAATTGAGGCATCATTTCTTTGTGATGAACTATAGGTCCTGCTATTAATTGCGGGAAAAATGTTACAAACAAAGAATATGTAAGGAAATCATATTCTTTTGTTAATCCGTGATAACTATCTACAAGATACGCAATTTGTTGGAAAGTGAAAAAGCTTATTGCAAGAGGCAACACTATATGCATATAGTTAAAATCTGCCTTAAATACCATATTCAAGTTATAAATTAAAAAATCAAAATATTTATAATAACCAAGTAATAAAACGTTTCCGACAACACCTAATATCATCAAAAGTTTTTTATTTATCTTTAATTTTGAATTATCAGATAAAGTTCTACCAATAGTGTAATTGAATACCATTGATAATAAAATCAAAGGAAGATAATCTATTTTCCAATAAGAATAGAAAAATAATGATGCTAATACAAGCCAGCCCGTTGCTAAATTTACCAATCTTTTTTTATTTAAAAAGAAATATACAAAAAATGTTATCGGAAGGAATATAAATAAAAATTCTATTGTATTAAACAGCATTACAACTTACCCTCCGCTTTTAATTTCAAGTATACACCTTTTTGTGCTTGAATTTTCTTAATCCACTCAGGATTTTTTCTTCTCCAATTTCTTAAATTATCCAAATCTTGAGTCATATATTTATCAATATTTTTAGATGTATTCAATCTTCCAAAACCGTTATTTTTAGATTTTGTCATTGTTTCAATCATCATTTTCCCTGCGATGTCAGAGGCATGAGCTGCATCAGTAAAATATTCCATATCAGGTTTCACTTCACTATCAGTAACATAGTTATAGTAATAAAAATCCCATACATCAGCCACATTTGTAAGACCTTTTTTCCAATCAGTAAAAGTTTTCCACATGTTATTTTCATATATAACATCTATATCCGTAATATGACCTGGAGTATGGAACATTATCAAATCAACACCTTGTTTTTTTAAGTTATACTTTAAAAGTCTTAATTTTTCATAGTTTTCTTCATTAAATAAATAATTATCATAATGCTCATAATATTTTCTAAAAGCAAAATCAAAATAAACTTTTATACCTTTATTATAAAATCTATGAGTAGTACCCATTCTTGTATACATTTTTGATGGGTCTTTTGTTGCAAAAGTATTTCTTGCTAAAGTAATAAAACTTGATACTGTTGTATCACCTGCAAAAAGAACTGTAGCAAGCTCTTGGGTTGTCAAATGAGTATTTGTATCAAAAGGAATATGCTTTTGATTATCTTTATAATTTTTATTGAACGTGTACAAATCAAGTCCCAAATAAACTTTTTTTATTTCCGGATGTAGTTTTACACATAAATCTGCAAGTTCAAGGTATTCATCAAACCCCATACCGACCACAGCCATATTTTCGGCATTTTTGCCCGTTACTTCCTTGTAATGGGCTTTACTTATAGGCCAATCTGTTCTAGATGTACCGACAAAAACCGCATCCAGTTTTCTTTTATCAAGTTTTAATCCGATTATTTTTGTTAATCGCTCTTGTCTTTTTGCATCAGGTTTTAATCTGTTAAACCCAAAATCAGGAGTTCCAAAAACATTATATGGATCCATCAATACATTGAATATTGCAATTATCGTTAATACAGTAAAAAGACTTATTAATATTCTTTTTATATATTTTTTATATTTTTCCGAATTTATTTTATTCATAATAAATTATTATCCTTAATTATGTTTAATATATCACAAGGATGTATTGATTTCATACAAGGAGTAAATTTTTCTCCTTCATTTAACATTTTACAGGATTTTGCACCGCAAGCCTTACATTCGATATTAGGTTCTGCGACGTAACTTTGTATGCAATATGGTCTTACGATATATTCCGGCATAGAGCCTAATATCGCCAAAACTTTTATATCAAGAGCGGAAGCTATATGTAATGGACCTGAATCACCTGATACAAATAAATCACATAAAGAATATAATGCAGTACTTTCTATTAGTTCCATTTTTCCTGTTAAAATTACAGAATTTTTTATATCTTTATACTGTTCGTGAAGTTCAATTTCTTTGTTTGAGCCACAAATAAATATTGTTCCTCCATAAGTATCTATAATTGAATTACCAAGTTCTTTCCAATAATCATCAACCCAAATTCTGCCTTGTCTGTCTAAATCATTTGCCCCACCAGGGTTAAAAATAATCCAAGGTCGAGGATAATTTTTAAATCTTTCTTGAATTTCATTTTTTAATTCATCTTTTACAAATATTCTCAAACTTTTTGGTTTTTCTATTTCTCCAAAATTATTAACAGCTGTGTTATAAAAGCAATCTACCGCATGAATTCTTTTTTTACTGCGTTTAATTATTTGTTTTGGAAACATAAAAAACATCATTATGTAATTTCTAATAGAATTACTCAAAGGAAATACAGCATCATAGCGTTCAAAAAGTAAGCTTAAACCTTTAAAAATAAGATATGGATAGTCATTTCTTCTATGACCTGTAAACCAAATAACCTTATCAATGTCAGGATTATTTTCTAAAAGTGGAGTTATAAAATCAGAAGTCATAAAATGCACTATACAGTTTGGGTCAGCCTTTTTGATAGATTGAGCAAGCATTGTTGAATGAATTACATCCCCTATTGCTCCTAATTTTATTATCAAAACTTTTTTTAATTTCTTTTCCTTTTTCATTAATATCTCTAATCTTCTTTGGTGCAAGTTTATTATATCATAAATCAATTACATTGATTGCATAAAGTCGTTATTATGCTACAATTCATTTATGGAAAAAATTCTTGTTGTTGCACCGCAATATGTTGGCGATAGTATTTTAGTTATACCGTTTTTAAGAAATTTAAGAATGGCATATCCTAATGGCTTAATTGATGTTGTTACTAAAAATGCCGGAAAGTTAGTTTTATCCGTTTGCCCGTATGTTAACAACGTATATCTTAAAGAAGATTTAAAGCCTAATTTTTATGACAAAGCTTATGTTTTAAAGCGTTCCCTTTCTTCAGCCTTGTTAGTTAAAAATTTAAAAATAAAAAATACAATAGGCTTTGGCGGACAATTTAGAGAATTTATTTTAAAAAAATCTGTAAGATATAAAGGTTTTGAAAAACATGAGCTTGAACATTTTTTAGATGTTTTGAAAGCTGATGATATTGATATTAAAGATAAAATTTTAGAATATTGGATAAATGAGTATGATTTAAATTCTGTTCAAAAATACTTTACAGAAAATAAAAAGAAAGCTCTTATTGTTACATCTTCTTCTACATATGTTAAAAATTGGACTAAATCAGGATTCGATGATGTTATAAATTTCATTAATGATAATAATTACGAATGCTTTATTGTCGGAACCGAAAAAGAAAAAGAATTTAATAACCAGTTTTTGGGAGTAAAAAATTTATGCGGAGAATTGAGCTTTAATCAAATATCGGCTTTTATTTCTCAAATGGATTTGGTTTTTGGAATAGATAGCGGTTTTTGTCATATGGCGTCTGCTTTTAATAAAAAAACAGTTGCTCTTTTTGGCTCAACAGCTTTAAATCAATGGAAATTATTGGGTGATAATTCTTATACTCTTTCTTTAAATTTAAAGTGTTCGCCTTGTAAAAAGGCAAAAAATTGTAAAACAGGTTTTAAGTGTATGAAAGATTTTTCTTCTCAATTTGTGATAGAATATTTGAGAAATAATAAACTGGTTTGATTTTATGAAAAAGTTTTTCCTAAAAAGTTTATATAAAAGAGTACTTAATATAATTTTTCATCCTTTTTTAGGAATGAATATAAAACCAATGGTTCTTAAATTAGAAGAAAATGACAAATGTCTTGTTATTGCTCCGCATCCTGATGATGAGAGTATCGGCTGCGGTGGTATTATGTCAAAATATCCTCAAAATTTTAAAGTTGTTTGTTTAACTCATGCAAACGATGAAAGAAAAAATGAATTTGAAAATGCGATGAATTACTTAAATATTGAACGTGATATTTTGAATATTGAAGATAAACATATTTCAGAGGGTTATGATGAATTTTCTAAAATAAATTTTGACGGTTTCAATTATGTTTTTATCCCATACATATTTGACCAACACAATGACCATAAAGCTGTTAGTCTTCTTTTATTTGAATATTTGAAAAAAAATAATGTAAATAAGAATTTAAAAATAGTTTTTTATGAAGTTTGGTCTGCTATGAATATGCCTAATTATTTTATCAATATAAGTAAGTTTATGGAAAATAAAATAAATGCAATTAATTTTCATAAAAGTCAAGTTGATGAAAAGGATTATGCAACAAAGATTTTAGGTTTAAATCAATATAGGGGAATGATAATAAATTGCGCTGCTGCGGAATGTTTTACCATTCTTTCAATTGAAGAATTTAATAAAATAATAAAAGGATTTTAATATGAATGAAGAAAATAATACTCCACTAGTATCAGTTTTAGTTCCTGCTTACAATCATGAAAAATATGTTCAGGATGCAATAAGATCCTTTATAACGCAAACATACAAAAATATTGAACTTATCGTTATTGATGATGGCTCCGGGGACAGCACTTTTTCAAAAATATTGGAAATGAAAGAAGAATGTGAAAACAGATTTGCAAGAGTTGTATTTGAAACAAAGGAAAATGAAGGTACCGGTTGTACGTGTAATAAACTGATTTCAAAAGCAAAAGGCAAATATGTCGCACTAATTGCATCAGATGATATTTATAAACCTTATGCCATTGAAAAACAAGTTGCATTTTTGAATAATAATCCTGAATATATTCTTGTTGTTGGTAATCAAGAAAATATCGATAAAGACGGGAAAAAAATATATTTTGACAAAAATGTAAATATTACATACGACGAAAACTTAGCAGTATATAAAACGACAGAATTTTTGCAAGAAAAAAGAAAAATTAATTTTAAATCTGAAGATTTTGGTGAATATTCAACATTTTTAGCTGTTGGTAATTATGTTCCAAATGGTTGTTTAATAAGAAAAGAAGCTTTTGATAAATTTGGTGATTTTACCGTGGATGCTCCGTTAGAAGATTATTGGATGATGATGCAGCTTTCAAAATACGGTAAATTTAAGTATATTGACGAGATATTTTTTTCATATCGTTTGAATGGTAAAAATACAGTTACTCAAGATAAAAAAATGCGAACTATGGCAAGAAAAACTCTTAATTATGAGTTTAAAACCCTTAAAAATATTAATTTTAATGAATGTTTACCAAATGTTAAAAAGACCTATTACCTTTACAAATTTTTTGGCAAATTGGCAAAATTCTGCAAAAAATATGAATTAAGTTGTAAATACAAAAAATTTAAAAACACTTTAAAATAGAATTAACAAAGTTTTTCCAAGTATAAAGTTGCGATGTCAAAAATGCATTTTGGGCTAAGTCATCATACTTTTTGCTATGATAAATTTTGTACATTATTTTTAATTGTTTTACAAAATCAAAAAACGAGTTTCTGTTAAAAATTAATCCGTTTTCGTTATGGTTTATAATTTCTGCAACACCCGTTGTAGATGATATAATACAAGGCTTTCCGCAAGACATTGTCTCTAATGCTACAAGTCCAAAAGCTTCGTTTTTACTTGGTAAAACCAAACAATCCAAAGATTTGTAATATTCAAGTATATTATCTGTTGGTTCAAGAAATTCTAAATTTTTAGAAAGTCCTATAACTTTAAAAAATGTGCTCAATAGTTTACTTTCTTTTAATGATTTTGAAATTATCTTTGCTTTAAAATTTTTACAGCCCAATACTTTTAAAACAAAAAGTCCTAAAATAAATAAATGCCCGCCTTTATTTACGGAATTATTTGCAACACAACCAAAAGTTATAAAATCTTGTTTTGTTATATCAGGCATGTTTGCATAAACTTGTTCACAACCTAAATGGCAAACATGAACATTTTCAGGATTAAGTTTGTAATTTTTTACGTAATCATCCTTTACGCTTTTTGAAACAGCAAAATAAATATTTTCTTTGGGTAAATCTTTAAACTGATTGTTTTGTTTTTTAATTTTGTTCGTACCAAAAAATTTTTTTATAAAATTTATCGGGAAAATTTCATTATTGCAACGGTGTATAAATGTTTGAGATTGTATAATTGGATTGAATTTTAAACATTCAAGATTTGTTGTTAAAACTATATCATAATTTTCTGTTTTTACTTTTTCTTCCATTTTTTTGTATAAATCGGAAAGATTTTTATATTCAGTAAAATTAATTATATTTGCATTATCAATTTTAACTTTAGGAAAACCTTTACAAATTATAGTAAGTTCTATATCGGGATTTTTAGCAAGTTCTAAAATAAGATTTTTGCTGACAACACTTGCACCACCGCTTTTGGCTCCGCCTAAAAATACCCAATTTAAATCAAATGTCAGTATCGCAACTCTTTTCATTAATCTTTTAAAATTTCCTCTAACATTTCATAAATTAAATCATTTTTACCTTTGCAGTCAATCCACTCGGAAGCGCATTCCGTATGTAGCCATGTTCTGTCATAAAAATATTGAACCATTGACTCTTGTATAACTTTACCTTCTTGTTCGTTTTCGTTAGCTGGTCTGTTTTCTCTTATATTCCAAAGTTCTTCCTTTGTTTCATTAACTTTGTTCCTGTCATATTTTGAATATAATGGGTACCAATTTCCGCTTCCTGTGTCTGCACCTTCAGCTTTAAAAATATTAAAAATTCTGTATCTTCGGAAATTTAATTTTAAATTTTTTAAATGTTCATATCTAAAAAATCCAAAACCTGCCCATGGATACCATATGCCTGCTCTTTCTATTATATATCCAGCAATATCAGTATTTTTAAGATAATCTTCAATATTTGTTTCTTTTATAGGTAATATATCATGATCAAGTAATGCAAAATTATTTTTTCTTACTTTTATAATATTTTTATAAATTCTATTTAGTGCTCTTCCGTGAGAATCACTAAATCCGCTTGCTTTTTCTGTGCTTGTTATATTTATGTATGTTGTATCAAGTTTTTCACAAATATTTCTTATTTCATTTGCTTTTTCTTCATTATCCGAATTGTCGCAAATTATTTGAGTGTATGAACCGTTTATAAATTTTTTGAATAATCGTATCTGATATTCAACAATTTTTGGATTATTGAATGCAACAGTTATTAAATCTATAAAAGTTTTTTCATTATAATTTGTTGAATAATAGGGTTCTAAATCTATCTTTAGACAAGAAAGGCGTTTTGCTTCTGCTCTTTTTTGTCGTCTGATTTTTGTTTCTTCCCTTTTTTGTTTTAGCTCTTCAAAAAAGTTTTTCATAGATGTATTTTACAATAAAATAATATTCTTGCCTAGAACCGTTTTTTTTGATACCTTGGAAGTATGGAAGAAAAGATATTTTTAGTGGTTAATTTATCTTGTTTTGGTGATGTTTTACTTACAAATTCGCTTTGCCAAAATTTGAAATTGGTTTATCCTGATTCTAAAATTGTTTTTTGTGTTGATAAGCCTTTTGAGGAAGCAGCAAAATACCAAAAAGATGTAGATGATGTTATTGTATTTGATAAAAAAGGTGAAGATAAAGGTTTTATAAATCTTATAAAATATGCTTTAAAATGTCCTTATAAAAATAAAATTGATACAGCATTCGTAATTTATGGAAATAAAAGAGGCTTGATTTTATCAAAATTGTTGGGTGCCAAAAGAATAGTTGCAGGTAGTTTTAAAAAGACTTTGCTTATAAATACTCCGCAACCTAATTATTCAGGAGTTCCTCAAAAACAATCTAATGATCGTTTAGCAGAAGTTATTACAAATAAACAAAGTTTGGATTTACCGATAAGATATTTTATCGATAAAAAAGAATTTTATAAGTCAGAATTCTTTAAGGAAAATAATGTTGCTGTTTGCTTTGAAGCAAATAATGAAATAAAGGATATGCCAATTGATATAGCTGTTGAAATTATTCAAAAATTAAATGAAGATGGTAAAACAGTATATTTTGTTGGAGCCGGTGTTTCTGCTTCTGATTATGCAAATCAGTTGAGAATGAATGATTGTAATTTTATTGATTTATCTAATAAAACATCAATAAATGATCTAGCAAAAGTCTTAAAAATGACAAAAGGTCTTATCTCAATAGATACAGGTGTAATGCATATGGCATGTGCTCTTGATGTCCCAGTTTTAAGCGTATTCATGGATGATTCTAATATGGTGAGATGGGTTCCGTCTAAGGATTTATATAAGACAGATGTTATACATGAAGATATAAATGCTGAAAATATCGTAAAGAAATTTTATGAGTTGGTGAAAGATGAATAAGACCGATATTAAATATATTCTTGTTGCGTGTTGTACATGTTTACGACCTGAAACATTAAGAAAGTCTTTGGAAACATATAAAAATTTAAAAAAGCCGGAAAATATCAGTATTGATTTATTGGTTGTAGATAATGATAAAGAAGCTTCTGCTTATGATGTTGCATCAGAATTTGAAGCAATATATTTCGTTGAAGAACAAAGAGGAATTGCAAATGCCCGAAATAGAGTTCTTAAAGAGGCTGTAAATCTTGGCGCAAGTCATATTGCAATGTTTGATGATGACGGTTTGTTAGATGAAAATTGGCTTATTAACCATATTGAGTTTTATAAAAACAATGTTGTAAACGTAGTTTCAGGACCTCAATATGTTCATTTTGAGAAAGAATATCCAAAATATATAACAGAAAATAATATTTTTAAGACAGGAACGACAAAGAAAAATGGACAAATTTTAAAAAGTTGTGCTACAAATAATGTCTTTATGCAATTAGATATTGTTAAAGAACATAATATTTTATTTAACGCCGAAAAATATATTTTTATGGGCGGCGAAGACGGTGATTTCTTTTCAAGGATAACAGATGCAGGGTTTGTTTTAAAATTTAATAAAAATTCAATTGTAAAGGAATTAATTGAGGATAACAGAGCAAATATAGATTGGATTTTAAACAGATACTACTATAACGGTTATTCAGGCGGTTATTTAAAATTTGGTGACAGTAAAAATAAACTTAAAAAGTTTTTATATCTTTTTAAAACGGCTGTTGTTTTCGGGTTAGATTCTGCTTTTGTTGCTCCGTCAAGATTATTAGGCAAAACAGTTTATTACAATGTTTTGGGTATGAGTTTAAAAACAAAAGGTAAGTTAGAAGGTGCATATTTTGCAAAGCCTTTAAATTATTATGAGAAAATTAACGGAAAATAGGTTTAAAAAATATTATGTCAATAATTAGATTGATAAAAAATAAAATAGCAAGAAGAAAAAGATTAGAAGAAAATTGTTATGAAAATATTATTTCACTTGGTTATAACTGCGAAGTAACATTTCGCTTTTTAAAGTATTTCGGGTTTGAAAAGACAAATCTTTTTAATTGGACATTTTCTGAATCTATAAATGATTTAATAAATGCTTTAGAAAGTTTTGAAAGTATATGTTCTGATGAATTACAAAATCCAAGTCCTTTGTGGAAATGTAAAAATACAAATATATATTTTCATGGTAAAGCTGATATGCGAATATTTATGAAAGGTAGAGAAACAGAAGAACTACTAAAAAAAGATAAAGAAGATTTATTGGGCAGAGTTTCACATTTAAAAGAAAAATTTTTAAATATTTTGTGTGATGATACTAAAAAACTTTATATTTACAAGATAAAAAAAGAAGACATTGATGAAAATGTAAATGATAAAATTTTGAAATTATTGGGAGCTTTAAAATCACTTGGCGGAAATAATTTTAAACTTTTGGTTGTTGCGGAAAAAGAAAATGAAAAATATTTTGAAGAAAACGAAAATTATATTGTCAGATTCGTAAAATATTTTGCACCGGATAATTGTTTGGTTCGAAAAAAATATTTTAATAACGGATGGGATGACATTTATAATGAATTTTATGTTAAAATTCCTGATAAGAATGCACGAAAAAATAAAAAATATAAATTTGATTAAAATAAAAAGAAGGGATTAATTTTATGGAAACCAGAGATATTGAAAAATATACAGATACTTATTTACAGCATGATTTTGAAGATACAATGGTACAAATCAGACGAAAAAAAGTATTGGAAATTTTAAATCAATATAAACCAAAACATATTTTGGAAATAGGTTGCGGTATACAATCAATTTATGATTTCTATAAAGATTATGACTCTTTTACAGTTGTAGAACCTTCAAAATATTTTTGCGAAGTTATTTCAAAATCTGAAAATTATAATTCAAAAATTACTATAATAAATGATTTTGTTGAAAATCAAATAGATAGTTTAAAAAATCAAAAATATGATTTTATAATATTGAGCTGTTTATTACATGAGGTAAATGAACCGTTAGTATTATTAAAAAATGTTAAAATTTTATGTGAAGATAAAACGCTTTTTCATGTTAATGTACCAAATAGTGACAGTTTTCATCTGTTATGGGCTTATAAATCAGGGTTAATAGAAAAATTAGGAACATTAACACCTACTGCAAAAAATTTGCAGCAAAATACAACATTTAATTTAACATCTTTGAAAAAAATGGTTTCTGATATAGGCTTTTCAGTTATAGAAGAAGGTTCTTATTTTATAAAACCTTTTAATCATTCAAAAATGAGTAAATTAATGGAAGAATCAATCATTGACGAAAAATTATTAAATGGTTTGTATGATATGATTGAATACTTTCCAAATAATGGAGCAGAAATATTTGTAAATTGTAAGGTAAAAAATGATTAGTATAAAAGAATATTCAAAAGATAATTATGAAGAATGGAATAAATTCCTTGTTAACGCAAAAAATTCTTTGTTTATGTTTAATAGAGATTACATGGAATATCATTCTGACAGATTTTGTGATAATTCTCTAATGTTTTACGAAGATGACGAATTAATCGCTTTGCTACCTTTAAATAAATCCAATAATGCTTTATGTTCTCATGGCGGACTTACTTTCGGAGGTTTTGTTACAAATGAAAAAATGAGACAGCATCGAATGATTGAGTGTTTTGAAGTCCTAAAACAGTATATGAAAGAAAATAATATACAACAACTTCAATACAAAGTTGTTCCTCATATATATCATAAAATTCCTGCGCAAGAGGATTTATATGCGTTATTCAAAATAGGGGCGGAATTATTAAAAATAGAACCAACTACAACGATTATGTTTTCTAATCCAATAAAAATGAAGAAAGGTAGAAAAGCACAAATTTCTCGAGCTAGAAGAGAAGGTGTTGTTGTTGAAGAATCTTTAGATTTTGATGCTTTTATGGCAATAGAATCAGATGTTTTGAAAGAAAAATATAGTACAAAACCTGTGCATACTGCTGAAGAGTTAAAGTTATTGCAATCAAAATTTCCTGATAACATAAAAATGTATGTATCAAAGCTAAATAATGAAATTATTGCCGGTGCGGTTATTTTTGTATATCCAAATCTTGTTCATACTCAATACCTTGGAACAACCGAAAAAGCTCGTGAAATTGGGGCTTTGGATTTGGTTATAAGTGAAATGATAAATAAATATAAAGATGAAAAGAAATTTTTTGATTTTGGACGATCTACCGAAGATGACGGAAAATATTTGAATGAAGGTTTAATTAGTCAAAAAGAAGGCTTTGGTGGTAGAACCATAATCCACAGTACTTTTGTTTTAAAATAAAACCTTATTGTTAATAAAATATGTCCATGTTAAGATGAGGCTCAATAAGGAGTCTTTAATAAATGAATTATAAAGTTTTTGAAACAACTATGTATGGTGATGAAAATGGCAGATTAATATCTTTTGAAAAAGATGTTAATTGTCCTTTTGATGTTAAAAGAACTTTTTATATTTTTGATACAAAAAATGATATTGTGCGTGGAGCTCATGCAAACAAGAATTCGGAATTCTTACTTATTGCTATTAACGGAAGCTGTAAGATAAAATTAGATGACGGAAAAAAACAAGAAATTGTTGAGCTTACTAATCCATACACGGCATTATATATAGGGAAAATGCTTTGGAAAGAAATGTATGATTTTTCTCACAATGCAATTTTGTTAGTTTTAGCTAGTACTAAATATGATGCATCTGAGTATATAAGAGATTATGATGAATATTTGAAAATTGTCAAATAGCTGTATAAAAGGTTGAAATGTTTATATTAAAATTTTTGCAAAAAATAAAATCTTTTTTCTATAAAAATTTTATCTCGGTAAATAAACCAATTTGCGGGAAAAAGGTAAGGATAAAACAACCAACTTTATTTATGGGAAAAGGAAAAATTATCCTGCACGATAGAGTACAAATAGGTTATTTCCCAAGTGCTCAATTCTTTTCCTCAGACTCTTTTATTGAAGCTATGTTTTCAAATTCAAAAATCGAAATAGGTAAAAATACAATTATAAACAATAGTTGTACTATTGTTACGGATATGGTCGATATTGAAATTGGAGAAAATTGTAAAATAGGAACTAATTTTAAATGTTATTCAAGTGATTTTCACGGTTTAAAAGTTGAAGATAGAGAAAATCTTGATAAAGTTATGGCTAAGTCCGTTAAAATAGGCAACAATGTGTTTATTGGAGATAATGTAATTATTTTGAAAGGTGTAACTATTGCAGATGGTTCTGTTATTGGAGCAGGAAGTGTTGTTACCAAGTCATTTAACGAGGAAAACACTATTTTGGCCGGAAATCCTGCCAGAAAAATAAAATAAGAGGATAAATTATAAATGGCAAAAGTTTTTAATGATATAGTTCTAAACCCTATAAAATCAGTTTTTTCTGATAAAGAAAAATTTGTAATAGTTAGAGTTGATGGCGGAATTGCTTCTCAAATTGCTTTTTATGCTTTAGGAAAATATTACATAGATAAAGGATATAAAGTTAAATTTGATTTATCTTGGTTTGATGAATTCGGAATGGATATTGATAATAAATTCCAACGAAATTTTGATTTATTAAAAGCTTTTAATCTTGATAATTTTGAAATTGCATCTAAAGATGAAATAGAATATTATCGAAATAATTTCCCTTTAAAATCAAAATTATACCAAATAGCTAAACCTCCTGTATATGTTGGTCGTTATTATGATTATAAAAAAGTTTTACTAAAAAGCAGAGATTTTCTTATAAGCAAATTTAATCCTGAACTTGATGAAAATAACAAATTATGGCTTTCAAAGATTCAATCTCAAAATAGTTGTGCTATTCATGTTCGACGTGGAGATTTGAGTAATTGTAAGTTTTCTTATTATGGAAAAACTGCTACTGCCGAGTATTTTATTAATGCAATAAATTATATTAAAAATAAAAATTCAGAAACAAAATTTTTCTTTTTCTCAGATGAAGTTGATTGGATAAAAGAAGAAATAGTTCCTAAATTACATGATACAGACTATGAACTCGTAGATAGTAATGGTTCTGATAAAGGTTATTTAGATTTATATTTGATTTCGAAATGTAATTCATTTATATCTTCAATCGGTTCGTTGGCAAAAGTAGGTGCGTTGTTGTCAAAAAATATAAGAAATGCATATTTTATATTGAGTAATGAAGATAAAAATTTATTTGTAATTAATACAATAAAAGTAAATGGTGCTAAAATAATTAAAATAAAAAATAATTAAAGGCTTAATATTTTATGATAAAATTTTTGGATTTAGAAAAAATAAATAATAGATTTAGAAAAGATTTTGATGAAAAAATAAAAGAAATTTTGGATTCAGGCTGGTATTTGTTAGGTAAAAATGTAGAAAGTTTTGAACAAAATTTTGCTGATTATTGCGGCACAAAGTATTGTGTAGGTGTTGGAAACGGTTTGGATGCTTTAACTTTAATCATAAAAGCATATGGATTTAAAGAGGGTGATGAAATAATTGTTCCTGCAAATACCTACATCGCAACAATTTTGGCTATCACTTATAACGGATGCACTCCTGTTTTGGTTGAACCTGATATAAATACTTATAATATTGATCCTGATTTAATAGAAGAAAAAATAACTGATAAAACAAGAGCTATTATGCCTGTTCATTTGTACGGTCAAGCTGTTGAAATGGATAAAATTTGGGATTTGGCTAAAAAATATAATTTAAAAATTATAGAAGATTCAGCACAAGCACATGGCGCAATATACCAAGGAAAAAGAACGGGAAATTTAGGTGATGCTTCTGGGTTTTCTTTTTATCCAGGAAAAAATTTAGGTTGTATCGGTGATGGAGGATGTGTTACCACAAACGATAAAGAACTTGCTGATAAAATCAGAGCGATAAGAAATTATGGTTCAAATATTAAATATCACAATATTTATCAGGGCGTTAATTCTCGATTAGATGAAATTCACGCAGCGGTCTTAAATGTGAAATTGCCATATCTTGATGAAGATAATCAACGAAGACGTGAAATTGCTGAATATTATTTATCAAATATAAAAAATGATAAAATAATTATGCGTAAATCATATTCTGATAAAGCAAACGTTTGGCATGTGTTTCCTGTAAGAACAGATAACAGAGATGAGTTTCAACAATATTTGAAAGATAATGATATTCAAACTCTTATTCATTATCCAATACCTCCTCATAAACAAGAGTGCTATAAAGAATTAAATAAGTTGTCATTACCTGTAACAGAAGAAATTCATAAAACAATAATTAGTATTCCAATTTCTCCTGTTATGACGGATAATGAAGTTCAAAAAGTTGTTGAAATCGTTAACAAATACTGATAAAAAGGAAAATAATGTTTTTTAATTCAATACAATTTATATTTATATTTTTACCAATAGCTTTAATAGTTTATTTTTCTTTGAATAAATTACGATTATTAAAACTTGCGACCGGATGGCTTGTAGCTGTTTCACTATTCTTTTATTCGTATTGGAATATAAAATACTTACCTCTGATTTTGGTAAGTATCACGTTTAATTATCTTATTGGACAAACCTTGTTATCTAAAGATAAACTTAAAATAAATAAAAAAGCTTTAATGTTATTTGGTATTATTGGAAACGTTTTACTACTTATTTATTTCAAGTATTTTAATTTCTTGATAGAAAATATAAATATAGTTTTTCATCAGCAGTTTGATTTTATGAAATTGATGCTTCCTTTGGCTATAAGTTTCTTTACCTTTCAACAAATTGCCTATCTGGTTGATACATATAAAGGAAAAACTAAAGAATGTGATTTTTTAACGTATGCTCTTTTTGTTTGTTTCTTTCCTCATTTGATATCAGGGCCTATTGTCAGATACGAAGAAGAAATGCCTCAACTTTTGGATATAAGAAAAAAATTTGTTAATTGGAAAAATTTATCAAAAGGTTTATTTTTATTTGCAATAGGTTTATTTAAAAAAGTTGTAATTGCCGATTTGCTTGCTAAGGCTGCATCGATAGGTTTTGCTGATGCTTTAAATCTTTCTATGTTAGAATCTTGGATTGTTATTTTGAGTTACACATTCCAAATATTCTTTGATTTTTCAGGTTATACTGATATGGCAAGAGGTATTGGATTAATGTTTAATATAGATATTGCCGAAAACTTTAATAATCCGTATATTTCAAAAGATATTCAAGAATTTTGGCGCAGATGGCACATAACTTTATCAAGATGGTTAAAAGATTATATCTATATTCCTCTCGGAGGAAACAGACATGGTAATTTCAATACATATAAAAATCTATTTTTAACATTTTTGATAGGTGGAATTTGGCACGGTGCAAATTTTACATTTATTATTTGGGGAATTATGCATGGCGTTGGTTCTGTTATAAATCGTTTTTGGAAAAATCTCAATAAAACTATGCCAACTTGGTGTTGTTGGGCTTTAACTTTTGTTTATATTAACATTGCATGGCTTTATTTTGGTGCCAAAAAAGTTGCTGATGCTAACAATATTTTAATTACTGCTATAAATCCTTTGGTTTTTGATGTTCCAAAAATATATTTTCCTGCTATAAAATTTAGAGCAACCGGACATAGTTATGACATATTTGGATTGATTTTTATTATTATTGCTCTTTATTTTGTATTTAATGATAGTTTTAGAAAAATTATGAATAGTTTTAAACCTAAAGCAATATATACAGTTTTTATCGTTATTTTGTTGCTTATTGCTACTTATAATATTGTAAAACCAGATTATTCATCATCGTTTATTTATTTTAATTTCTAGGAGAAAAATGAGAGAGTATAAATTATTTTTTATAAAAACATTAATAATTTTTTTATTAGCAGTAATTTTAATTCCTTTAATACTAATAAAAGCCGGCGATTCTTTTGTTGGTAAACATGTTTATTCAAAATCTGCGGCTCATATCAGATATTGGATTGAAGCAAAGTTAACAAGAGCTCATGAATTAAATAAAAAAGGAAATAAAATAGTGTTTTTATCAGGCTCAAGTTTGATGTATGGTTTTAATTCAAAGGCTGCATATAAGAAGACTAGACTGCCTGTTTTAAATTTTGGAATTCACGCTGCTTTTGGCAGTTATATTTATAATTTAGCAAAGCACATTTTAAAACCAGGAGATATTGTTGTTTTAGCTTTAGAATGCCCTTATTATTCAGAAGAAAAAGAAACACATATACAGGGACCTTTTGCAGAATATATTATTTCTTATGATAACGATTACTATAAAAAATCAAGTTTACGTAAAAAATTTGGATTTTCTCTATTCTTAATTCAACAATATTTGAGAAATCCCAGAATTATATATGAAAAAGATTTGGTAGATAAAGATTATAAAGCTCAAGTGAATGATTTTGGTGATTTTGTTGGTAATATAGGAACTACAGATCTTTTAAAAGCACATGCAAAACCTCAAATTATAACAGAAAATATTCCTGATAATTATGAAAATTTTGAATTATATAAATTTATAAAATATTGCAGGGCGCACGATATAACACTTTATGCAATTATGCCTATTATGTATCATTCAAAAGAATTTACTCCGGAAGAAGAAATAGCTTTTAATAACATAAAGTTGTTTTATAAAAAACACGGTGTATATTTTATTGGTGATATGAAATCAGGCAGTTTGTATGATATAAATTTATTCCATGATACAAATGCACATACAAATACTAAAGGAACAAAAATTAGAACTGATTGGATTATTGAAAATGTTCTTTTACGCCCCGAAATGCACTTTATAAAATAGCAGAGGATTAGACTTATGTTTTTAAAGAAAAATAAAACAATAAAACCAAAACTAAAAATTCATGGAAAAAATAATATTATAAATTATCCAAAGACTTCAATGCTTGATTTAAAAGTTATTGTTTACGGAAATAATAATCATATTGAAATAAAAACGTCAGAGTTTTATTCCGGTCGCATATACATTGGAACAATAGATTGTCCTGTTCAAAATTGTGAGGTAAGTATTGGAGAACGAACTTCTTGTAATGGTTCTGAAATATGGCTTATGGAAAATAATTCCAAAGTTATTATCGGGAATGATGTTATGTTTAGTGATAATATTTATATATCTTGCACTGATACCCATTCAGTAATTGATTTAGACGGAAATTTGTTAAATTATGGAAAATCTGTTCAAATAGGAAATCATTGTTGGATAGGAAAGTTTGTTAAAATTTTAAAAAATACTAAAATTTCCGATAATAGTATAGTTGCTTTGGGGAGTATTGTTACAAAGCAGTTTGAGCAAACAAATGTTGTTATTGCAGGAAATCCTGCAAAAATTGTGAAAACAAACGTTAACTGGGATGAAGAAAGACCAAATAAATATATAAAAAGATAAGATATTAAACAATATTTTTTAAAATTTTAAAATCCTGTTCATATTCTTCAAAACATTCTTCTAAGTCCTTGCGTGTTTCTACAGTAATGTTTTTTGATGTATCAATAATTTCAAATATTTTATCTAAATCCCAATCGCAATCTTTAAAATGCAAGTGTCTATCTGTTAAACTATCAAATTTATTACCGCTTATGTGGTAACAATTTGGATTTAAGTTTTGAAATTCTTTTAGATATTCATACGGATTCTTGTTTAAAGCATTTGCAGTTGACATACAATGTGATATATCGAGACAAAAACCACAATCGTAATTATCTTTTACAAATTTTATTTCTTCTACGGTTGCACCTCTATACGTTGGTTTCATTGTCTTTTTGGAAATAAGCGGTTTATTTTCTATAACCATTCTTTTAGGATTTATTATTTTTAATTGGCGAACTGTTTCTTCTATGTTAAAACCCTTTCCGGGGTGAACAACAACGTATTTTGCATCTATAAATTCAGTATACTTGTCGATTTGTTCATTTAATATTTTTTTGTTAAATTCTTCCTGATTTTTATCTGCCAAGTTCACATTATATATTGAATGCGGTGCGTGTAGTGTAAATGGAAGATTTATTTTGTCTTTAAAAATTTTCCAGCCTTCCAAATATTCTAAGGTGTTCGGATTTACAAATAATTCAATATATGAAAAAAAATTTTTTTCTAATATTTCTGCAACTTGATTCTCGTATTTTCCAAGTTCATCAGAATACATTTTAAATCCTAATTTTAAATTTCGCATTTTATTTTCCTTTTGAATTTATAAGCTTTGATTTTTTCTTCTGATTTTTATTCTAAACCCTAAAAAATGAATAATTTTATGTGGTTTTGAGTTTAAATATTTTTTGTAATTTTCTGTTATTACATCAATATTTGTTTCATGGGGATATAATGGCTCTATATTTTTAAAAATATTTATCCAATCTTTTATATTAATTTCGTCAGCATGTTTTGGATGAGAAAATTTATTTACTGTTTTTATAATCATAAAATTATTCGGGCTAATTCCCAATTTTTTGTAATACTTCTTTTCAAAAATTAGCATTAATTTAGAATCTTTATTTGCAGAATTTGATTTTAACCAAATTTCTAATTCTTCAATACTTTGTTTTGCTGTTTTTATATCCCAGTTAGAGTTGTAACAAAGAACAAATAAATTTCTATCATTGGATTTTACGCTATTAAAAAATTTATTTTTCAAATAAGTCATTCTGCTTTTTACTTCTTCTAAATCAACCATTGATTTATCTGCACCGATATAATTTCCGTTTTCGTCGTACATTTTTGACTTGTCAATTTTAGGATGAAATTCAAAACCAAATTCCAAATCTTTGCACATCATATAATCTTGTGTAATCATTCCTTTTGAAAAAAGTAAATCAGGATTGTTTAGGAAAGAGAGTAAACTTTTTATATCAGGATCACTTACCCAATTAAAAAATGTAGAATTTACCGTGCCAAAAACAGCCTTTATAGCAAATGCTGTTTCACATCTGTTACCTAAAGATATTATGTTGTCAAAATATTCTGTGTTTGTATTTTTATAAGTATCATTAACTGCTTTCATTATATATGTTCCTTTGTTTTGTTTAAGAGCAATTCTCCCAAATTTGAACATGCAATTTTAAATTCTTCTTCTGTAAATTTTCTTGCAAAATTATAAATTTTACTGCAATCTAAAATAAATTGTTCGCTTTCTTTTTCTTTTGGTGAAAATTCAATATAATTTTCAGGTAAAATGCTTTTTAACAATTCTTCTGTTGAAAGAGCAAAGTTTGCACCGATATTATAAATTCCCTCTAAATTATGTTCAAGAACACTTTTTAAAACTTCTTGAAAATAATCTTTCGTTATAAAATCTTTTTTTGCATTTTTATTTATAGTACATACAATTTTACCGTTGTTTTTTAATTCTGATTCAATCCAGCCTATAAAAGTGCCGTAATTTTTTCTGTGAGACGGCTTACCGATAAGGTTTCCTGTTCTTAAAATTATAAGTTGTTCAGGCTGTAATGTTTCAGTAAGTTTTTGTTCTATGTTGCATTTATTTTTTGAATAAAAATCAAACGGCTTTAATTCGGAATTTTCGTCATACGTTTTTAATTCCGTACAGCTTCCGTAGACTTTTCTTGAAGAAAGAAAGACGAATTTTGTTTTATCGTTTTTAATATGTCTTGCTATTTTATAATCAATCATTTCTTCGTCAGCTAAAAGTCTGTTGAAATGTTCAGGTTGAATGCAGAAATTTACTATAAAGTCGTAATCATTATATTTTTCTAAATTGTTCTCAAAAGGTCTTTTCGTTTTTACAATAGAAAAAGCATCATTTTTTAATTCAAAATCAGATGCAAGATAACTGTTTTCTCCTATAATTAAAACTTTTTTCATTTATTTACCTTTTACTTATAACAATATAATAACATA
Organism: uncultured bacterium; assembly: GCA_902783785.1. Classification (GTDB taxonomy): domain Bacteria; phylum Cyanobacteriota; class Vampirovibrionia; order Gastranaerophilales; family Gastranaerophilaceae; genus UBA791. The sequence goes on from CACZSH010000086.1 coordinate 21,032, forward strand.
CAAAAGAATATTTTAGCTTATGTTATAATCAATTTATGGGAAAAGTGAAATCGAAATATGTATGTCAACAATGCGGTTATGAAAGCATAAGATACATCGGCAAATGTCCGAATTGTAATGCTTGGGGTTCTTTTGTTGAAGAAGTTGAGGCAGATTTAACACCAAAAGTTGGGCATGCAGAAATTTTCCAAAATGATACAAAACCAACTCTTATCAAAGAAATAGAAGTGAATGATGAATTCAGAACAAGTACAAAAATTTCTGAATTTGACAGAGTTTTAGGCGGAGGATTTGTTCAAGGTTCGCTTATTTTACTTGCAGGTGATCCCGGTATCGGTAAATCTACTCTCGTTCTTCAAACAAGCGGAAAACTTTGTGAACAGGGTAAAAAAGTTCTTTATGCTTCGGCTGAAGAAAGTGCATCACAAATAAAATCTAGAGCCGAAAGGTTAAAAATAAATAGCGATTCGTTGTATGTATATTCCCAAACAAATATCGAATGTATAAAATCTCAAATATCAGAATTGAAACCGGATTTTTTAATAATAGATAGTGTTCAAGCTGTATTTACAAATACTATAACAAGTTCTGCAGGAAGTATTTCCCAAATAAGAGAATGCTGTAATATTTTAATGCGTCTTGCAAAATGTGAAAATATAACTGTTATTGTAATTGGACACGTAACAAAAGAGGGTAATATAGCAGGGCCTAAAATGCTTGAACATATGGTTGATACGGTAATTCAATTTGAAGGTGATAAATATAAATCTTATCGTATCTTGCGAGCAATAAAAAATAGATTTGGAACAACTTCTGAGGTTGGACTTTTTGAAATGAAAGATACAGGTCTTGTAGAAATTACTAATGCAGGTGATATTTTTCTGGATATAAATCATGAAAATTCAACAGGAAGTGTTGTAATAGTAACAAACGAAGGAACTCGTCCTATTCTTGTAGAAATACAAGCTCTTGTAGGCTCAACATCTTATCCTGCACCAAGAAGAGTCACAAATGGCGTTGATACAAACAGGGTTTTACAAATTCTTGCCGTTTTAGAAAAAAGAGTCGGACTTAATTTTTCAAAACAGGATGTGTATGTTAACGTTATAGGCGGTGTTGATATAAAAGAACCTGCTGCGGATTTGGGTATTGCCGTTGCTATTGTTTCTTGTTTTAAAGATAAGCTTGTAGATAATAAAACTGTCATTATCGGTGAAATTGGATTATCAGGTGAAATTCGTATGGTTAATAATCTTGAAAAAAGATTAATAGAGGCGGAAAAACTTGGTTTTACAACAGCAATAGTGCCAAAATCAATTGATAAAAATTTACAAAAAAACTTTTCCATAAAATGTATAGAAGCTTCCAAAATAACGGATGCATTAAAAGATTGTTGTTTTTAGTATTTTTATAATATAATTAAATTATTATGAAATTAGAAAAAACCACAGCTCAAAATTCTTATAGATACGGATGGCTGCTAAAAAGAATATTTCCGTATATAAAACCTTTTTTAGGAAGAATAATTTTAACAATACTTGTTGCTATACCTTTAGGGTTACTTGATGGTGTAACTGCATTTGCACTAAAACCTTATATGGACTATGTTATTGGCCAAAAAGATTTAATATTTGACTGGCATTTTATTCATATTGATTTGAAATATACATTGCTTGCTCTTATATTACCATTTGCTGTCGTAATATTTGCGGGTATTCAAGGGCTTTTGAGATATTTAAATGAGTATTTGACGCAATGGGTAAGTCAAAGAATAACAATGGCTGTTAAATCAGATTTGTTTACAAGAATGGTAAATATGGATACAAAATTCTATGATGAAAATACATCTGGAATTGTTATTTCAAGATATATGAATGATCCTCAAACTGCTGCAGCTACACTTGTGGATCAATTAACAACAATGATAACAAGTACGTTTGGTGCGTTGGGTTTGATTGTAGTAATGCTATATAGTTCTTGGAGATTAGCTATTGTAGGCGTTGTCGTTTTATCAATAGCATTTCTACCTGTTGCTTTAATAAGAAGTGTTATTAAAAGAACTTCTAACCAAAGTATTGTTATTGGTGGCAGTATTACTACAAATATAAATGAAACTTATACTGGAAATAAGATAATAAATTCTTATAATTTACAAGAACGACAAGATTTAAAATTAAAAGAACAATTAAGAAATGCTTTTGATGTATCAATGTCATTAATAAAACGTGCTGCATGGATGTCGCCAATGATGTACTTAATTGCATCTGTCGGTATCGCAATCGTTTTGTGGTACGGAACAGATTTGATTATAAGAGGTGTTATGACTGCCGGCGGCTTTGCGTCATTTGTTACTTCTTTACTTTTATTATACAAACCTGTTAAAAATTTAGGAAGAACTCTTCAGTCATTGCAAACTGTATTTGTTTCTCTATGTCGTGTTTTTGAATTATTCGATTTGCAACCAGAAGTTCAAAATTTACCAAATGCAATAGAAATGAAAGAAATTCAAAAATGTATAAGATTTGAAAACGTAAATTTTGAATACAATGAAGGCATTCCTGTTCTAAAAAATATTAATTTAGAAATTAAAAAAGGTGAAACTATTGCGCTTGTCGGTAATTCAGGCGGAGGGAAATCAACTATTGCAAATCTTGTTCCAAGATTTTATGATGTTACATCAGGCTCAATAAAAATAGATGATATCGATATTAAAAATTTCACGTTGGAATCTTTGAGAGATAATATTGCAATGGTATTTCAAGATAATTTCCTATTCTCTACAACAATAAGAGAAAATATTATGCTTGGTAATCCGAATGCAACAGAAGAAGATTTGCAAAATGCTGTAAAAGCTGCTCATTTAGAAGATATGCTTAAAGAAATGCCTGCAGGAATTGATACTGAATTAAGCGAAAGAGGTGTAACACTTTCTGGTGGTCAAAGACAACGTGTTGCAATTGCAAGAGCTATTATTAAAAATGCTCCTATTATTATTCTTGATGAAGCAACTTCTGCTCTTGATAATGAGTCTGAAGCTATAGTTCAAAAAGCTTTAGATAATTTAATTAAGAATAAAACAGTATTTTTAATTGCTCACAGATTTACAACAATTAAAAATGCAAATAGAATAATTGTTATAAACGAAGGTGAAATAGTTGAAACCGGTACACATGAAGAGTTAATGCAAATAGAAAACGGTCATTATAAACACCTTTATGAAATGCAGTTTAGAAATCAAGATAAAATGAATGTATAAAATACAAAAAGAAGGTAGATAAGATGAGTAAATATTTATTGGAAGTAGGCGTAGAAGAATTACCTTATGTTATAATTCCGACTTTTATTAGTCAATTACAAACAAATTTCGAAAAACTTTTAACTTCAAGCAATATTAAATACGATAAAATTGATGTAATGGCAACTCCAAGAAGACTTGCTGTTATCATTGACGGTTTGTCTGAAAAACAAGAAGATGAAGAAAAGATTTTGAGAGGCCCTATAAAAAATGTCGCTTATGATGAATCAGGTAACTTAACCAAAGCCGGAGAAGGATTTTTAAAGAAAAACGGTTTGGAGGCAAAAGACGCATTTCTACAAGATAATTATTTACATGCAAAAATCTTGGTAAAAGGTAAATCAGCTGAAGAAGTCTTAAAAGAAAATGTTCCAAGTCTTATTTTAAAACTGCAAGGTTCACATTTTATGCGTTGGGCAAATCATAGTGAAAAATTCTCAAGACCAATCAGATGGATAGTTTCAATATTGGATAATAAACCTGTTGAAATTCAAATTATTGATGTAAAATCTTCAAACGTAACAAGAGGGCATAGATTCTCTGAACAAAATGTTGTTATTAACCATCCTGACGAATATGTTGATAAATTAAAGAAAGCACATGTTTATGTTAATCAACAAGAAAGAAAAGATTTAATTATAAAATTAGCGCATGAAGAAGCTGAAAAAATTGGTGCAGAACCATACTACACAGATGATTTATTGGAAGAAGTAACTTATCTTTGTGAATATCCAAAAGCTGTTGTATGTTATTTTGATGAAAAATATTTAGAACTTCCTGAAGAAGTACCAATTACGGTTATGGCACACCATCAAAGATATTTTGCTTTGAAAAAAGACGGTAAATTAACAAATCAATTTATAACAATAACAAACTTTATTGGAAATGATTTTGAAAATATTAAAGCCGGTAATCTTCGTGTAGTTAGAGCAAGACTTGATGATGGAGTATTTTTCTTTAAAGAAGATTTGAAAAAACCTCTTGAAGCATATGTTGAAGGCTTAAAAGGTATGACTTTCCAAAAAGGTTTAGGAACAGTTTATGACAAAACTCAAAGATTAATAACTTTATCTGAAATGATAGCAAAAGAATTAAATGCGGATATTGAAAAAGCTAAAAGATGTGCTTTGTTATGTAAGGCTGATTTGGTAACAAATTTAGTGTATGAATTTACGGAACTTCAAGGCTTTATTGGTGCAGATTATGCCAAACATGCGAACGAAGATGAAGAAGTTTGTGTTGGAATAAAAGAACATTATTTTCCGATAAATGCAGATAGTGAACTTGCTAAAACAAAAACAGGTCAAATTGTTGGTATCGCAGATAAGATTGATACAGTTTGTGCCGTATTTGCAGCAGGTAAAAAACCAACCGGCTCTTCAGATCCTTTGGGCGTTCGTCGTGCAGCTTTGGGTATTATTAAAACTGTTATTGCAAATGATTTAAAATTAAATCTTGAAGATTTAATAAAAGAAACAATAAAGTTATTACCCGTTCAAGCTGATTGTGCAAATGATGTTTATGAATTCTTTAATCAACGTTTGGCAATATATTTGGCGGATAATTATAAAAAAGATGCAATAGAAGCTTGTATTTGCGTAAAAAATCCGTTAAAAGATTTGCCTGATTATATGAAACGTTTAAATGCCGTTTCAAAACTTGAATCAAAAGAATTTTTGGAAAGTGCAAACAGAATTATAAGAATATTAAAATCTGAAGTTAATGAGGATGTTAAATCAGATTTATTTAAAGATGAATCTGAAGGCATGCTTTATAATGAGATTTGTAAAATAAATTCAGAAAATATTGCTAATTATGATGCCTATATAGCTCAAATTACAGATTTGACACCATATATAGAAAAATTCTTTGAAAAAGTTTTAGTCATGGATAATGATGAAAAAATTAAGACAAATCGCTTGAGCATGCTAACTAAATTGAAAAAAATGTATGAAAAAGTAGCAGATTTTAGTAAATTACAATAAAATGTAAAAAGAAGAAATCTTGATATTACTGACTTTGTAGTGTATAATGTTAATAAATGTAAACAAACCGTCAAAATGAGTAAATTATTTTTTTCAGGACGCTTTAACATAACATAAGAAACAAAAACAAGGTTAGTGAAATATAAAGGTAGGGAACATGAACAACAGACAATTTAAAATCCAAGAACAAAAACAAACAAACGTAAAATCTCAATTTTTAAACTATGTTCAAGGACAAAATAAGTCAAGTGAAGAATATATAGGTATGATAACCTCAGATGCAGGTTATAGACAAGAATCTGGCATAACAAAGCTTGAAGCAATGGTCAGAGCACAATTAAAACGAGAAATTCCAAATGTTGAAAATTCAAAATCTTATGAATTTCTTGTTGATGCAGTAATGCAAAATTATATGAGAAAACAACTTCAAGCAACAGATGGCGAAATAGCTTAAGACTGAAGGAAGGTAAGTAGCAAAGAGTCATCACCACGATTGGTTAGGGGGTCTTTAAATTCAAAAAAGGCTTAAACAAAATCAAGAAAGAATGGTTTTTATATGAAAGTATGAAAACCATTTTTTTTATAAATTAAAATAAGAAAGGAATAAACATGACTACAATATTAGGATTAAAAGTTAGTAATAAGCAAGAAAATGCATTAAAAGTTCAACAAGTATTAACAGAAAACGGATGTAAAATAAAAACAAGACTAGGATTGAATATTGTAGAAAAAGAAGAATGTTCAGCATCCGGTTTAATATTACTAGAGATAACAGACGAAAAAGAGGCTAATAAAATAAAAAATGAGTTAAGTAAAATTAACGAAATTGAAATACAAGAGATGAAATTTTAAAATAAGTATTGCAAAAAAAAATATCTTCTTATATAATAAAATTGTAGGCAGGAAGGGGTACTCCCAAAAGGAGCCAAAGCCCTCTTGCCGAAACCAAATTTAAATGGGATTGTAGCTCAGTTTCCCAGCGAATCTTTAACAAAGTTAAAGTTTGCGAAAAGTTAGATTTTTCTAACCAAACTGAGTAA
>CACZSH010000087.1 GCA_902783785.1 uncultured bacterium
GAGACCTATTTGCAAGGTTTTATTATAAAATATAAATACTAAATAGGGAGTAGGTAAGTAATGAAAAAAGCATTATTGATTATAATATTAGGCATATTTGTAATTATGGCCTTTGGTATAGATGCTTATGCTGCTAAAAAAGCTAAAAGTAAAGTCTCTGCAGAAGAAATTCAAGCCATGTCTGATACTATTGATAATTTAACAAGAAAAGTTTATGGTAATGCTTTATTATCACCTGATGATAACAGAAATTTAATTGATGTAAAAATAAAATTAGATAATCAAATGTTGGTTTCTCCGGATATTGTACTTGCACCGTTATATTATAAAGCCGGTTCTATATATAGATTGAGAGAAATGAATAATGAGGCTATTGAATGTTTTCAGACGATTTTAGAAAATTTTTCGGATACAGCACTTGCACCTAAAGCCAGAGCTAATTTAAAAGCTATGGGTGTTGAAGTTGCTGAAGTTGAAGATAAAACAGAAGAGGAAGAAGAAGAGGAAGAATAGAAATATTCTAAAGGATAGTTTTAAGGCGGAATTTATAAATTCCGCCTTTTTAATTTTAAATTCTATTCGTTCGTTTTAAATAATCTTCAATATAGCCTGTGTTAAAATTACCACTTTTGAATACTTCATCTTCAACTATTTCAAGATGGAATGGTATAGTTGTTTCAATACCTGTTATAACATATTCTTTTAATGCTTGGTACATTCTTCTTCTTGCCTGTGTTCTTGTTTGTCCCCAGCAAATAAGTTTACCTATTAAAGAATCATAATAAGGTGGAATTTTATACCCCGGATATACATGGGAATCAACTCTTATTCCAAATCCACCCGGAGCTGCATAGCCTTCTATTTTCCCTGGGCATGGAATAAAGTTTTTATCTGGATTTTCCGCATTAATTCTACACTCAATAGCATGGCCTACAAGTTTTATATCTTTTTGTGTATATTCAAGTTCTTCTCCTGCTGCAACTCTTATTTGTTGTCTTACAAGATCAATTCTTGAGATCATTTCTGTTACACAATGTTCCACTTGTATTCTGGTATTCATTTCCATAAAATACCATTTTCCGTCTTTATCAAGTAAAAACTCACATGTGCCTACCCCTTCATAATTAATAGCTTTGGCTGCTCTTACTGCAGCTTCTCCCATTGCTTTTCTTGTTTTTTCATCTATTACAAAAGATGGAGCTTCTTCTATTAATTTTTGATGTCTTCTTTGAATTGAGCAATCTCTTTCACCGACATGGACAACATTTCCGTATTTATCACTTATTATTTGAACTTCTATATGTCTTGGATTTTCTAAAAATTTTTCTGCATATACATCAGGATTTCCAAAATAATTTTCTGCTTCTTGTTGGCATATATTCATTAGTTCAGGAAGTTCTTCAGCGTTTCTTACAACTCTCATTGCTTTTCCACCGCCACCTGCTGTTGCTTTTATTATTATCGGATATCCTACTTTATTAGCAAAATCCAAACATTCTTTTATAGAACCTAATATTTCAGTACCGGGTGTTACAGGAACATTATTTTCTATCATTGTTTTTCTTGCGTTCGATTTATCACCCATTAATCTCATAGTGTCCCCACTAGGACCTATGAATTTAATATTATGTTTATCACAAATATCAACAAAATCAGGACGTTCTGACAAAAATCCATATCCGGGGTGTATTGCATCTGCCCCTGATACAGCTGCTGCTGACATTATTGCAGGGATATTCAAATAACTTTTTGCGGGTTCATTTGGACCAATACAATATGCATCGGTGGCTAATCTTACGTGTAAAGATTCTGCATCAGCTTCTGAATATATTGCAACAGTAGGAATTCCTAATTCTCTACACGCACGAATAACTCTAACCGCAATTTCTCCGCGATTTGCTACTAAAACTTTTTTAAACATAATATTAAATACCTTTATTCAATATACATTAAAGTTTGACCGTATTCTACAGGTTGTCCGTCTTCTACGCAAATTTCAACAACTTTACCTGAAAAATCAGATTCAATTTCATTCATTAGTTTCATTGCTTCAATTATGCATACAACTTCACCTTGTGCTACAAGTCCGCCCACTTCTACAAAAGGTGGCGCTCCTGCTGATGGAGCTTTGTAAAAAGTTCCTACCATTGGTGATTTTATAACTTTATTTGTTTTTATTTCTGCTTTCTTTTCTTCAACCTTTTCTTCGTCTTTTTGTAAATTTGGTTGAACTTTTTGTACTTGTGGTGCTGCGACTACAAGTTCACCATTTTTGGCAGGTTCTTTTTTTAATGTTAATTTACTTTCACCTTCTGTAACGGTTAACTCTGTTAGTTGGTGTTCATCAACTAACTTTGCAAGTTTTTCAACATATTTAATATCCATAAATATAACCTTTCAAAACGAATATTAGCAACGATCTAGATATTCATTTGTTCTTGTATCAATTCTAATTCTATCACCATTTTGAACGAAGAATGGTACGTTTACTACTGCTCCTGTTTCTGTTGTTGCAGGTTTTGTACCGCCTTGAGCAGTGTTGCCCTTTTCTGCAGGTGGTGTATCTACTACTTCTAATTCTACGTGTGTAGGAATATCACAACCTACAACTTTTGTATCGTGTAATAGTACTGATACATTCATATTTTCTTTTAAATATTTAATACCATCACCAATTTGTTCTTGTGTTAATGTAATTTGTTCATATGTTTCTGAATCCATCATTACATAACCAGTACCTTCTTTATATAAATATTGCATATCTCTACGGTCTAATTGAGCTTTGGCAACTTTTTCACCTGCTCTGAAAGTTTTTTCTACAACTCTGCCTGTTTCAACATGTTTTAATGTTGTTCTTACAAAAGCTGCACCTTTACCCGGTTTTACGTGTAGAAAATCAACTACTGTCCATAGACCGTTATCAAGTTCAAGTGTTAAGCCTGTTTTTAAATCGTTTACAGATATCATATAGTCTCCTTTTTGTTTTATTATTATCTGATTTACTTATAGTTTGATGTTATCATAAACATGTTTATTTTCAAATTTGTTTAATAACTTTTTATTTAGTTAATATGTTTTTTATGTAATTTACAAATGTTGGCTGTTGAAATTTATTTTTTACTATATAGTCAACTGCACCTAAATTTTTTGCTTTTTCCCTGTATGTTTCGCTATCGTTAGAAGACATTACTAAAACCGGAATATGAGATTTTAATTTGTCTTTTTTAATTTTTTCTAAAAATTCAAAACCGTTTTGTTCAGGCATTTCTATATCTGTTATTATCGCATCATAATGAGTTTGTTTTAATTTTTTGAAAGCTTCTATTGGGTTAAATACAGTTTCCACATTAAAGCCTTCAAGTGTCAGAATATTTTTTGCCAAAGTTCTTACAATTACTGAATCATCTACTACTAATATTCTTTTGTTTAATTTATTTTTTTTAGATTTATATTCAATCATTTTTATTTTTTCTGTAGCGATAGTTTTATTAGATAAAAACATAGAGTTTTTCATAATATCTGACACGTTTAATATTAAACAGATTTCTCCGCTTGCAAGTGCTGTTACACCTGAGATATTTTTAATTGTTTGTATTGGTGGTGCTAATTTTTTATTTAATACTTCTTCTGTGCCAATTAATTCATCTACTATTAAACCTATAATTTTATTATCAGTTTCAACGATCATTATAGTTTTTGTATTATTGATATTATCGTTATGTGATTCTATTTCAAGAATATCAGACAAATTATAAACAGAAAGATTTTTGTCATTATACACAATTGTTGCTTGACCATCATTTACATATATTTCATCAAGCGGTTTTAATATTACTGTTGTTATATTTGACATTGGTATTGCAAATAATTTTTGTGCAGATTTTATTATAAACGCATTCATGGTTGACATAGTAAGTGGTAATTCAAGTCTAATACAGCTTCCTCTGTTTATATCTGTTATCAATCTTATTTGACCGTTTAACTGCATCATTTTTGATTTAACCACATCAAGACCAATGCCTCTGCCTGAAATATCTGTCACCTTTTCATCTGTGGTAAATCCAGGCCAGAAAACCATGTTTATAATATCATCTTCATCCATTTGGTTTAATTCTTCTTGAGTAACAAATTCTTTTATCAAGGCTGTTTCTTTTATTTTTTCTACATTAAAACCTTGTCCGTCATCTATTACTTCTAAAATTATTTTATTATCGGCATGTGACGCATTAATAGTAATTTTACCGGTTGGATTTTTACCTAAAGCCATACGAACTTCAGGAGATTCGATACCATGGTCTATTGCATTTCTTACAATATGTATTAGTGGATTTTTTATTTCTTCTATAATATTTTTATCTGCATTTGTATCAGAGCCGTTTATTATTAATTCAACTTTTTTATTTCTCTCTTTTGCTATATCTCTTACCATTCTTCCAAAAAAGTGAAATACTGTTGCAAATGGCAGTACTCGAACATTTTTTACCATTGCGCTTAAATCATCTATTAGGTATGTTAATTTATTATCATCATCTTGATGTGTTCTTTGCAGTTTATTTATTTCATTAATTAAATCTGCTAATCTTTGATAATTTTCTAAAAATGATTTTGAAGATTGTTTTAGATATGTTGATAAATTATTAGAAGATTGGTTTGATATTTTTCTATCTAATGTTTTCATCACGGTAATATTTTTCATAAAATCTTTTTGAAAATCTTCCATTTGTTTTACAATGTCAGAAAATTTGGCAAGTTGTTTAGTAGTTTTTGTTTTTGTAGTTATTAATTCTCCAAGCTGATTAATCAATACGTCTAATTTATTGGAATCAACGTGCAATGTTTTTATTTCACTTGTGTTAAATATTTTAGAAAAATCACTTGTAGCTTTTGTCTTTGTTTGTATATTTTGAACCTGTGGTAAATCGAGACCTCCGTCAGCATCTGCAATACTTGTCATATCAAGTAATTGCATCATAATTTCTAATTGTTGGAATAATAAATCAAAATTGCCGGTATCATTTCCGTTATTAAGTAATTCATCTAAATAATCAATAGCGCCTGAGATAATCATTAAAGCTTGTTCATTTGGGCAAATACTTGTTTTCTCTGAATATTTTAAAATTTTAATGATTTCAGCTATCATTTTTGATGCATTCTCTATTGTGCAATTTTTAGCTAAATGTTCAAAAAATTCTCTTATTTCGTAAATGTCAGTGATATCTGTTTCTAATGAAGGTATTTTTTCCCTAATATTAGCAAAATTGACAGTTGTAACTAAATTACCGGTCTCATCAGGAATATCTTTATCTCCGTCAAGATAATCTTCTTGTTCTTCTTGTTTCTTTTCTTCAACTTTTTGTACAAATACAAATTCTTCATATTGTTGAGAAGATTTACTCATTTTATCAAACGCATAAGAATAATAATCAACAACAGGAATGTTATTTAATTCATACATTGAAGCCAAAACATTTATAACATTTGCAATATCATTTTGCATTTCTACAAGTTCAGGTGTTGTAAGGTTATAAGAAGCTTGTTTTACAAAATCTAATTTTAACTTTGTATTTTCAATGCTCATTTTTATTTCAAAGAATCCAATATCATCAAACAAGTCAAATAATCTGTTTACATAGTTTGACATTCTATCAATCATTTCAGGTTCACAATTTTCTTCCAGCTTCATTAAACAAATAAGAGTATTAACAATTAAGGAATTAAGTTTTTCAATAGAATTGTGCAACAAATTTCTGTTGTAATCCATAGTTTCATTTGTTGCATTAATATTTTGTTCTTCAACGCTTTTTATATTATCAAGAATATTAACTTGTTCATTAACTTCTGTCATGTCAGCAATTTCTATACCTGCTGAAATGGAATTTTTGATTATTTCATCAATCATGTCGACAGTCTTGTATAGAATATCAGAAATTTTGGTATTCAAAACAAGTTTGTTTTCTTGTGCCAAATCAAGAATATCTTCCATTTTATGAGCAAGTGTTTGAATAGAATTAAAACCAATCATTCTTGCTGCGCCTTTTAAACTATGCGCATTTCTGAATAAAAGAAGAATAAGTTCTTTATTTTTAGGGTTTCTTTCCAAATCAAGCAAAGAATTATTCATTTTAGAAATAATATCTTCTGCTTCTACTTGAAAAATATTTAAAATTTCTGTTAATTCGTTTTCTGAATATTCCATAATTAAAATTCGTTATTTATAAAGTTATTCATCAAAAATGTTTTCTTTTAATCCTGTTGACATATTATTTAGAGAATTTATTTCCGCTGCACTTTCTTCAACAGATTTTAAAAATTCATTAAGCCAATTTGAAACATCAATTAAAGATGTATGAATTTGTGCAGAGTAAATATTTTGATTTTCTGCGTGTGAATTTATTTGTTCAATAGGTTGAGATATTTCATTAACAAGTTGAGTCATTTCTCCTATAATATTTAAAGTATCTTTTGAAGCCTTTAAAACAATTTCAACTTCTTTATTACTATCTTCTGTAGCTAATACAGATGTATTTGCAGAGTTTTGAATAGTTGTTAACATACTTTCAATTTTATTTGTTGTTTCTTTTGCTTCTTCTGATAATTTTCTTATTTCACTTGCTACAATGGCAAAACCTTTACCGTATTCTCCTGCTCTTGCTGCTTCAACAGAAGCATTTAAAGCAAGCATATTTGTTTGTTCTGTTATATCTTCTACAACCGATAAATTGTTTTTTATTTGTTGTAATGTATGTGATAAGTCTAATATTGTTTCTGCTACTATCTGCATTTTTTGTTTTAATCCGTATATTTTTTCTGAAGCTACTGTTATAGATTCTTTTTCTTTGTTTGAAAATGACAAAGTAGCATGAGTCTTTTCAGATAAGACTCTTATTAAATCTCTTATTTGTTGAGAAATCGTTTTCATATTTTCTATAACCGAAGCATAATTTGTAGCATCTGATAAATGCTTAGTTGCCATATTTTTTTGGCTATTTATTAATGTTAATATTGATGAGGTTTTATCAGTTGTAGAGTTTATTTGTTTGTATATTGCTGAAAATATTGTTTTTTCAATCCATGCTTTTGAAATATGATATTGAACTGCATACAATATCGATAGTATTATGATTAACATTGAAAGATTTACTAAAGATGTTTTTGAAAAATAAACAAATGTACAAATAATTACACCTGCAATAATAAAACATACAATGTCAAAAAACCCTTTTATATTTAATTTGTGTGTAAAATTAAAACTTAATTTATTTTGCATGAATTACTCCTTTTACTAAAAATATTTTTATAATATAATTATTGTAATACAAATTTATTTTAATTAAAAGAATTTTGATATGGAACGTAAAATATTATTAATAGACAAAGATGAAATTTTTATCAATTTTTTAAAAGAACGCTTGTTGTCTGAAAAATTTGAGATTGATGTAGCAAAAAATACGACTGAAGCTTATCATAAAATTTTTGAGTTTTTACCGGATTTAGTTATTTTAGAATATAACATTCAAGATATTAATGGCTTTCAATTTTGTAAAACAATAAAAAGTCATAAAGTTTTGAGCAGAATTCCTTTTTTAGTGTTATCGGAAAATGTAAAACCTATTGATAAATATTGGGCAGAAAAAAGTGACGTTCAAGAAATTTTGAGAAAAGATACTCCATATGAAGAGATAAAACTTATTATTGATGAACTTCTTAATGAATATGAAATGGATGAGTCTGCGAAAGAACAAATAAAAAATCATCCTGTAAGTAACGAATCTATACAAACCCAAGCAATTAAGCTAATGCAAGGTGAAATTGAAAAATATTCTTTCTTAAATGCGTTTCGTGATATGGTAAATGAATATCATACTGATGAAAAAGCTTTAATTCAAAACACTTTTGATTTATTGTCTGTATTTTTAGAATATGATTTAGCCGGAATTTTCTTTAATCATGCGCAAGAGGCAGATAAATATTTGCTTCATTTTGATATAAAAAATTGTTCTGTATCAAATTTTGTGCTTGAAAAAGTTAAAAGAGATTTCTTTTCTAAAATGCCAAATATGAAAGAATTCTCTATAACAGGTTTTGGACATGATATTGTAAATGAAAATAATGAAAATCTTGATAAAAGAATTATATCGGCAAATGATTTTAAATCTTCGTTAATTCTACCTTTTGAATTTGAAGAAAAACTTATTGGCGGAGTTTGTTTCTATTCTAAAAAAGAACAGAATTTTATGGACTTCATTTTCTACGATATAATGGTTCATGAATTAACATCATTGTTTAAAACAAGTTACTTATTCTCAGGTATTGAATTCTTATCAGTTACCGACGGTTTAACAGGTTTATCAAATCGTCGTCAATTCGATTATTCAATTAATAGAGAATTTAATAAATCAAGAAAATATCCGTCAGATTTATGTTTTGCAATTTTGGATATAGACCACTTTAAGAGTGTAAATGATACCTATGGCCACCAATACGGAGATTATGTTTTAAAAGAAGTTTCCTCAATAATTAAAAACAGTTTCAGACGTTCTGATATGATATACAGATACGGTGGTGAAGAAATTGGTATTATCATGACAGAAACGACGATTCCGTCTGCTATGACAATGATGGAAAGATTGAGAAAGAAAATAGAAACTCATGAATTTTTCTTTAACGGTATTCAAATAAGTTTAACTGCCAGTATTGGTGTAAGTTCAAACATGGATAAACTAGAAGATGCACACCAGATGATAGAATGTGCAGATAAGGCTTTATACAAAGCAAAAGAAACAGGTAGAAACAAAGTGTTAACGTATTCCGGTGAAGGTGAATAATGGCAAATTTGATGGATAATTCTGATAATAAACATGATTTGTACATGGTGTTTAATTGTGCAAATACTAAATATGCCGTTAATATTGATAATGTTATAGAAGTTATGAAACTTCCAGCATTGGAATATCCTCAAAGAATTCCAAATAATTCTATCGGACTTTTAAAATACGATAATATTATGGTTAATATTTTTGATATTAGATTTTATTTCGATATCAAAATAGAAAAATACAATATTTATACAAAATTAATAATTTTAAAAACGGATGAATCAATTTTTGGTATTATTGCACAAGATATAGATGATATTATCAGTATTGAAAAAGATAAAATTCAACTGCTTCCTTCAACTGAGGAAAAATCATTAATAGATTCTATATATTCGTTCAAAAATGAGTCTATAAATATTTTAAATGCTTACACATTAGAAGATTTATTGAAAAATAAAACAAACGATAAAAAAACTAATATAAAAGATTTATTCCCTGATGATAAAGCTTCCATACAAAAATTTGAAGAGCGTGCAAATTATTTAAAAGAAAAGAGTAATTCTACAAACCTACAAAATATTTTTACAAAAGAAAAATTTTTGGCATTTACATTGAATGAAAGTAATTATTGTATGAATTTGAACTATGTAAAAGAAATAGTAAAAAATGCAAAAATTTCTTCATTACCTTGTTCAGCTGATTTTGTAGACGGCTTGATTGCCCTTAAGGGTAAATTTTATACAATAATTAACTTAAAGAGTTTTTTAGGTTTAAAAAAACAAGACTATAAAAATAAAAAGAATATAATAATAATTAATTCAGAAGAATTCCAATTGGGCTTTGTTGTAGATGAAATATATGAAATATTTGAATTAACGGAAGAAGAAATATTTAATGACCACTTTTTAAATGCAGCTCCATTTATATTTAACGAAATAGTAAAAAATGAAAAACCATATACTATACTAGATATGCCGGATATATTAAATAGTGATAAGATGGTTATTGATGACGAAAAACCTGTTTTCTAATATCTCTTTACAAAGAAAATCACTTGTGTGATAATATTTTCGGAAGGAACTCCGATGTCTAATACGTACGTTTATTCTATTACACAAGATAACCCTGAAACTATATACATTAATCTTACAAATAAATGTACCAATAATTGTGTTTTTTGTATCAGAAATCTAAAAAATCCTATAAAAGGAAAAGATTTGTGGTTAGAAAATGAAGATGTAACCTTTGAAGAAATAAAAACTCAATTAGAAAAATATTCAAATTACAAAGAAGTTGTTTTTTGCGGATATGGAGAACCAACAATAAAATTAGATTTATTAAAAGATGTATCAAAATATTTGAAATCTAAAAATGCCGGTATTAAAATAAGAATAAATACAAACGGTCAAGGCAATTTGATAAATAGTAAAAATATAATACCCGAATTAAAAGGGATTGTAGATGAAATTTCAGTAAGCCTGAATGCTTCGAATAATCAAGCTTATATGGAAATAAGCGGGTGTAAAAATGAAAATGCTTATGAAAGTGTAAAAGATTTTATTAAACAAAGTGTAGAAAACGGATTTGAAACAACAGCAACTGTAGTAACAGGATATAAAAATTATGATGTTGATGTTGAAGAATGTGAAAACATAACAAAACAAGCCGGAGCAAAATTTAGAGTACGTGAATGGCTTGACAAAGGATATTAGTACATACTGTAAAGTATAAAATTATAAAAAGGAAGGTAGG
Source organism: uncultured bacterium (assembly GCA_902783785.1). Classification (GTDB taxonomy): domain Bacteria; phylum Cyanobacteriota; class Vampirovibrionia; order Gastranaerophilales; family Gastranaerophilaceae; genus UBA791. The sequence continues at coordinate 10,569 of CACZSH010000087.1, forward strand.
AAAACATGGCACAATTATTAGACAAAATCATGAAACCAAAAACGATTGCCGTAGTAGGTGCTTCAACAAAAGAACACACTATCGGTTCAGACATCATGAAAAGATTACAAGAATACAAATTTAACGGTAAAATTTATCCCGTTAACCCAAAAGGCGGTATTATTGAAGGTTTACAAGCATATACAACTGTTAATGAAATTCCTGATGAAGTAGATTTAGCAATTATCGTTGTAAATTCAAAATTCGTTATGGGAACTATTGATCAATGCCACGAAAAAGGTATAACAGGTTTATGTATCATCACAGCAGGTTTTAAAGAAACAGGTAAAGAAGGTGCTGAACTTGAAAAACAATTAGTAGAAAAATTAAACGAATACGGTATGAGATGTGTAGGTCCTAACTGCTTAGGTGTTGTAAATACTAACCCTGAAATCAGTATGGACGGATGTTTCGCAGAAAGTTTACCTGAACGTGGACACATTGGTTTCGTTTCACAATCCGGTGCATTAGGCGGCGGTATTTTGAACATCTTAAAAGACTTAAATCTTGGTTTTGCACAATTCATTTCAATCGGTA
>CACZSH010000088.1 GCA_902783785.1 uncultured bacterium
CCTAAACCAACTAATTCAACTTCGTCACCAACTTTAACAATACCACGTTCTACTCTACCTGTAGCAACTGTACCACGACCTGTGATTGAGAATACGTCTTCAACAGGCATCAAGAATGGTTTATCTAAATCACGAACAGGTTCTGGGAAGTAAGAATCTAATGCATCCATCAATTCCCAAATTTTATCTGTCCATTCATTTTCGCCTCTAGCGATTTTTGGATTAGCTTGAACTGCTTCTAAAGCTTTTAAAGCTGAACCTTTAACGAATGGAATGTTGTCGCCGTCAAATTCATAAGAAGATAACAATTCTCTAACTTCCATTTCAACAAGGTCTAATAATTCAGGGTCATCAACCATATCGCATTTATTTAAGAATACTACTAAGTTAGGAACACCAACTTGTCTTGCAAGTAGGATGTGTTCACGAGTTTGAGGCATTGCACCGTCTGTAGCTGCAACTACAAGAATTGCACCGTCCATTTGAGCAGCACCTGTAATCATGTTTTTAACGTAGTCGGCGTGGCCTGGGCAGTCAACGTGAGCATAGTGTCTTGTTGCTGTTTCATATTCTACGTGAGCTGTAGAGATGGTTATACCTCTTGCTTTTTCTTCAGGAGCAGCATCGATTTCATCAAATTTCTTTAATTCTGCTTGACCTGCTGCTGCTAATGTTGCAGTAATTGCTGCTGTTAAAGTTGTTTTACCGTGGTCAACGTGACCAATAGTACCAACGTTAACGTGTGGTTTGGTTCTTTCGTACTTTTCGCGTGCCATGTTAGTGGTCTCCTTTTTCTTTTCTAAATATTACTTTTTAACTTATAACACTAAGTTTATACTTTTATTCTATATGCTCAAAGTTCTGTGTCAACTTGAATTTATTTTGTAAATTTTTATTAACATGAGAGCAATTTATTTTTTTACGATAGTTGTTATAGACAAGTTACACAATAATAAGGAGAAGTTATGGCAATTTCAGCAATAAATCCAATTACAAATAAACCTGACATGAGTGTTCTTAATGAACATATTTATGGATATAAACACGGTATTCGTCCGCTTGTTTTACAAGTTGAAAGCATGAAAGATAAGGATGCTATTGAAAAAAGATTAAAAAGAGATGAATTAAATTATCATTTATCACCTGCACCTGGTGGAAGAAATTTAAATGTTTTCTTTGGAGACAAACCATGTGTTGATGTTATTAAATCTTTTAATCAACCAAACTTATCCAAATTAAACCCTGAACAAGATTTTATTTTGGGTGTTTTATTGGGTTATGACAAAACCAAACAATGTGAACGTTATTTAAAACTAAAGGAAAAAGAAGCACAAAGTAATAAAATAAATATTGTTGCTTAATAATTCTATTTATAAAAAAAGAGGGCCTTTAAAGGTCCTCTTTTTTATGTAATTTTATACATTATTCTTCAATTTCTTCTTGTTCATCAACAGCAGAGTCTTCCATCATATCTTCTTCATCATATTCTTGTTGACTCATTTCTTCTGCTATTTCTTCATTTATTTCATCTTCGTCGTAATTTTTTTCTTCTTCAACTTCATCTTCTTGATACTCAAAATTTCTTTGAGCTTCAGCTTCTGCTTTTTCCATTTGTGAAACTGATTTAATATCAATTTTCCAACCTGTTAATTTGTGAGCAAGTCTTACGTTTTGACCTTCTCTGCCAATTGCCAAACTTAATTGGTCATCAGGAACTACAACCATTGCTTCATGAGCATCTTCGTCATCTGCCATAATATCAACAGAAACTACTCTTGCTGGTGATAAAGCGTTTACAATATACTCAACAGGATCTTCAGAATATCTTACGATATCTATTTTTTCATTTCTTAATTCCCCAACAATTGTTTGAATTCTTGAACCTCTTGGCCCGATACATGCTCCAACAGAATCAACTTCAGGGTCATTTGACCATACAGCAATTTTTGTTCTGTATCCTGCTTCTCTTGAGATTGATTTAATTTCTACTATGTTATCTTCAATTTCAGGAACTTCAAGTTCAAATAATTCTCTTACAATTTCTGCATGAGCATGTGAAACAATTACTTGTGGTAATCTTGTTGTTTCTTTTACGTTCAAAACAAATACTCTTATTCTGTTACCAGGTTTGTAATATTCACCCGGTATTTGTTCTTTTTGAGGCATAATTGCATCAGTTTTTCCAATATTTACAATTACATTTCTGTTTTCTATTCTTTGAATTATACCTGTCGTTAAAGTTCCTTTCTTTTCCAAGAATTCATTTAGAACCATATTTCTTTCAGCTTCTCTGATTCTTTGAGTAATAACTTGTCTTGCTGCTTGTGCTGCTATACGTCCGAATTGTTCAGGCGTAACTTCAATTTTTACTTCATCTTCAAGTTCTACATCTTCATCAATTTCTTTTGCTTCTGCTAAAGAAATTTGTTCATCTTCCATGCCATCTTCTACTGATTTTACAACAACTTTTGTACAAAATACGCCAATTTCGCCTGATTGTTCATCTAAGATAGCTTCTATATTTGCAGCTTCTTTTACTTTCATGTGTTTTTTATATGCTGCAACCATTGCATCACACAACGATTCTATCAAAACTTCTTTTGATATTCCTCTTTCTTTTTCTAACTCTTCACATGCTTCAAATAACGCTGTACCAATTTTAATCATTCTTATCTCCTTATTATTTAATTTTTATTCCAAATATAATTTTGTATTTTTTATTTTCTCAAGCGGTAATAAAATTTCTTTTCCGTCTTCCAATCTTTTTACAGTAACCCCTTCATTTTCATCAAAATCTAAAAGAGTTGCCTTAAATATTACATCTTTCATATCCTCTAAAGGTTCGTACAGTTTTATACTTACATTACGACCTTTAAAAATTAAATATTCTTTATTTGACTTAAATTTTCTTTCTAACCCCGGTGAAGAAACTTCTAAATAATATTTAAAGTCAAACAAATCATCTAAAAATTCATTCAAACTTCTGCTGAATTTTTCGCAATCATCAATGGATATAGGTTTTTCATAAGAAAATAAAAATATTCTTATAAAATTTTTATGATTTTCTCTTGAAAAATCAACTTCAACAGGGATAAAGTTAAATCTCATAGCCGTATTTTCAACTAACGGCATTAATTTTTCTAAGACTTCTTTTTTACTTATTTCAGACTTCATACGAATTCCTTTTATAGTTAAAAAAAGAACGGGAACACCCGTTCTTTTTTCAAGACCTTAAATACATTATACACAAGATTTTTTATTTGTAAAGTAAGTAATTTCTATTAATAAATTATATAATCTCTCCGCCGCCAATCAAATGTCCGTCATTTTTGTCATAAAATACTGCTATTTGAGCCGGTGTTATTGAATAAACCGGTTCCATAAAAGTCATAATTGCTTCATTTTCTGTTATTTCAACGTGAGCTTCAACTTTTTCCATGTTATATCTTATTTTTGTTTTGACATCAAATGATTTTTCTTCAAACGGATAAACAAAACTCAAATTTTTAAGTTTTAACTCATTTCCGTATGCATATTTTTTTTCACCAACGTATACAATATTATTTTCAGCATCAATTTTTATAACATAAAGAGGTTCTGTATAAGCTATTTCCAAACCTTTTCTCTGTCCTATCGTATAATGATAAAATCCTGAATGTTCTCCCAATTTTTTACCTGTTTGAATATGTATAAAATCACCTTTTTTATCACCTAAAAGATTATGTAAATAACCTTTTAGAGTTTGCGGTTTTTCTATAAAACAAGTATCCAAAGAATCTTTTTGATATTTAGACGGAATATCTATTTTTTCTGCTATTTCTCTTACTTGAAATTTTTCATATTCATACAAAGGAAAAATTGTTTTATTTAACTGCGCTTGATTTAAAGAATACAAGAAATACATTTGGTCTTTCTTTTCATCTTTTGCAGGGAAAAGAGTTTTATATTCACCAATATTTTGAATATTTGCATAATGACCTGTTGCAAATACATCTGCATTAATTTCCTTAATAGCATAATCAAAAATTTTACCCCATTTAATGGTTTTATTACACATAGCACAAGGGTTTGGAGTTTTTCCGTTTTTGTATGTATTATTAAAATATTCTATAACATTTTTGTTAAAATCTTCTGTTAAATCAAGAACAATATGTTCAATTCCAAGATTATCCGCTACTTTTTTTGCATTTTGACAAGTAATATCTGCACAAGGTAAATTTGTCATTTTACCTGTAATTCCTATGACTTTATATCCTTGTTCTCGCAATAAATAGCAGCAAACACTACTGTCTACACCACCGCTTAGAGCAACAACAGCTGTTTTTTGATTAGAATTTTGTTCCATTTAAAAATACTTCCTCTCCTAAATTAGTTAATCTATATTCTACACTTCCTGATATTTCAGGAAGATTAGGAAGAGTTTCAACAAGACCTTTGTCTATTGCCTCTTGTAAAACATTATGGTCAACAGCTTCTTGTATATTTTGCATTAATTTTGCATTTATTAATTTTAATGTGAATTTATCAAGCTTTTCAAATTCAGAAAGATAATATGCCGTTACTATCAAATATTCTAATCTTGTACTTACATTTTTTACATTTAATATTTTTAAAAATCTATCATCTTTGCTTATTTCAATTTCTTGAACAACATTGTTCATTGAATGTTCTAAAATTTTATCAAAATCAGCTGTTTTAGTTGAAAATACATCATCATCTTCCAATTTTTCTTTAAAAGACTCAAATGAATTTAAGGTTTTATTTTCATTATTATACAAATCATCTAAATGACCGCTAATTTGACCTGCGTGTTCTACTGTTTTTGCGATTTCTTGTTTCTTTTCAGCTAAAATTTCTTCTTCAGATTTAGTTACTTCCAAAGATTCAGTCTTTGGCTGATTTTGTAAATCATTAAGAGTTGTTTTATTTATTACTTCATCAGAATTTTTCTTGACATCATCTATTGGAAGAACAATAGGTTCAGGTCTTAATTCAACCTGAATAGGGGTTTGAATGCTTGATGTTCTGTTTTGTATTTCTTCTCTTAATTCTTCTTCTTTATGTCTGTATTGATATATAGATGCATTTGTAACCCAAATTTGAAACTGTCTTGCTAACGAATCTTTATCCGTTGTACAATACTCAACAAAAAAATCATCTTTTTTAAAGGTAAATTTATAACTATTTGTCATTTATCTTATCCTTTAACTATTTTTTCATTATTTCTTCACGCCATTTATTCATTTGTTCTTCTACAAATTCTAAATCATCTGATTTTAATTCTATTTCTATTTCG
>CACZSH010000089.1 GCA_902783785.1 uncultured bacterium
GAAAATAATTGGTGTGCCATCTTTGCCTCTCTCGAATCTCTCTTACATCTATATAAAGTTAATTTCTATTAAAAAATTGCTTTTTTTGTTGCATAAAAATTCACATTTCTTAACAATATGCTCAAAAGAACCATGCAGACCGACTTTCAGCCCGCAACAAGAAATGCTATTACTTTAATATAATTTTCCTTATACTTATTTAAGTATTTTTTATAGAATAAATTGCCTTTTCAGTATTAACAAGAATTTTGATATATAAATATAAAATTTAACACATTTTTATTAGAAAATTTTTGCAATAATATCTTAAAGTTATACAATATTATTGATTGGAGAAAAAATATGTATAACCCTAAGTCAGAAAAAGCGGAAGAATTTATTTGTGAAGAAGAGATTTTAAGCACTCTTGATTATGCAGAAAAAAATAAAAATAATAAAAATCTTATTGATGAAATAATAAAAAAGGCAGAAGCTCGAAAAGGTTTATCGCATAAAGAAGCTTCCGTTTTGTTGGCATGTGAAGATAAAGAACAAATAGACAAAATATACAAACTTGCAGAACAAATAAAGAAAGATTTTTACGGAAACAGAATAGTATTATTTGCGCCGTTGTATTTATCTAATTACTGCGTAAACGGTTGTGTTTACTGCCCATACCATGCAAAAAACACTCATATTCCAAGAAAAAAAATGACACAAGAAGAAATAAAAAGAGAAGTTATAGCATTGCAAGATATGGGACACAAAAGGCTCGCACTTGAAACAGGAGAAGATCCGGTAAACAATCCTATTGAGTATGTTTTAGAAAGTATAAAAACAATTTACAGCATAAAACATAAAAACGGAGCTATACGTAGAGTTAACGTAAATATAGCAGCTACAACCGTTGAAAATTACAGAAAACTAAAAGAAGCAGGCATCGGGACTTATATATTATTCCAAGAAACATATAACAAAAAAAGCTATGAAAAACTTCATCCGACAGGTCCAAAACATAATTACGAATATCATACCGAAGCTATGGACAGAGCAATGGAAGGTGGAATTGATGATGTCGGATTGGGAGTTTTATTTGGATTAGAAAACTATAAATATGAATTTACGGCATTACTAATGCATGCAGAACACTTAGAAGCAAGATTCGGCGTAGGGCCTCATACAATAAGTGTTCCGAGAATAAGAAAAGCTGATGATATTGATCCGACAGCTTTTGATAACGGAATTGACGATGACATTTTTGCAAAAATAGTGGCTTGTATAAGAATTGCAGTTCCGTATACAGGAATGATAGTATCAACCAGAGAATCAGAAAAATGCAGAGAAAAAGTTTTACATTTAGGTGTTTCTCAAATCTCCGGAGGTTCAAAAACTTCTGTAGGAGGCTATGATTCAAGCGATTATACAGAAGAAGACTCATCTCAATTTGAAGTCTCAGACACAAGAACTCTTGACGAGATAATTAAATGGTTAATGAAAATGGATTATATTCCTAGTTTTTGTACGGCTTGCTATAGAGAAGGCAGAACAGGAGATAGATTTATGGAATTGTGTAAGAAAAAACAAATTCAAAACTGCTGTCATCCGAATGCACTTATGACTCTAAAAGAATATTTGGAAGACTATGCCTCAGAAGAAACAAAACAAATCGGTTATAAATTAATAGAAAAAGAACAAGAAACAATTCCAAATGAAAGAACAAAAGAAATATTAAAAAACAATTTAAACAAAATTGGAAATGGAGAACGAGATTTTAGATTTTAGGTTTTAAAACACGTAAAAGAAAGAGGTTGGCTTTATGCCAACCTCTTTCTTTTGAAATTTTTACTTAAATAACTTAAGAAATTTTCCAAGAATGTAAGTATTCTTGTTGTTCAGGAGTTAAAACATCAATTTTAACACCCATAGACTCTAACTTAATATTTGCAATCATAACATCAACTTCTTCAGGTAATGTTAATAATTTATTAGGTAATTTACCTTGATTTTTAACAAGATATTCAATACCTAGAGCTTGGTTTGCAAATGACATATCCATAACGCTTGCAGGATGTCCTTCAGCTGCAACAAGGTTAACTAAACGACCTTCTGCTATAACATAAATTGATTTTCCGTTATCCAATTTATATTCTTCTAAATTAGGTCTGATTTGTTTAATTTCAACAGCATGTTCTCTCAAACCTTTAACATTAATTTCATGATCAAAGTGTCCGCAGTTGCCGACAAAAGAACCATCTTTCATATCCAATAAATGTTGAACATCAACAACGTGTTTATCACCTGTAACAGCAATAAATACATCACCTTCTTTTGCAGCTTCAGCAATAGGCATAACTCTATAACCTTCCATAACTGCTTCTAAAGCTTTTAATGGATCAACTTCACAAACAATAACATTAGCACCTAAACCTTTTGCACGTAAAGCACAACCTTTACCACACCAGCCGTAACCTGAGATTACAACAGTTTTTCCTGCTAAAAGAATATTGGCTGCTCTAAAAATACCGTCCATCAAACTTTGTCCTGTACCATATCTGTTATCATACAAGTGTTTTGTCATACTTGAATTTACACCAACAGCAGGAGCTTTCATTTTACCTTGATCTTCAAGAGCTTGAAGTCTTATTATACCTGTTGTAGTTTCTTCTGTTGAACCAATAATATGTTCAGCTAATTCAGGTCTTTCATCATAAATTGTTGACATAATATCGCAACCGTCATCAATAATTATGTTCGGATTGTGATCAAGAGCAACTCTTACGTGATCTCTGTAAGCTTCAACTGTTTCTCCTGCATAGCCGTAAACAGGAATTTCCCAATATTTAACTAATGCTGCGGCAACATCATCTTGTGTTGATAAAGGATTTGATGCAACCAAAACCGCATCAGCACCACCAGCTTTCATTACTGTACATAAAGCTGCAGTATCCTTTGTAACGTGTACACAAGCTGATAATCTTAAACCTTTAAACGGTTGTTCTTTTATAAATCTTTCTTGAATACTTCTTAATACAGGCATATCTCTTAATGCCCATTCAATATTATTTTTGCCTTGTTCTGCAAGATTAATATCTTTAATATCACATCTAACCATTGTTTCTACCATATTATTCCCTTTCATAAGATAAAGTTATCGTAATTGTATTTTCTTCTACTTTTGTAATGGCCCATCTTATGGGTTCAATTCCAACTTTTTTTAGCTCGTTTTCAATATATTCGGTTGAAAGATTTTCAACTTTGTTTATTTTTATATTATCAGAAATTATCATAATTTGTCTATTCTACCGTAACTGATTTAGCAAGATTTCTTGGTTGGTCAACGTCCTTTCCTAAAAATTCAGCAATATAATATGCTAACAATTGTAAAGGAACAATGGCCATAATCGGAGAAATCATTTCATGTACGTGAGGAACATTTAACACATAATCAAATAAATCTTCCAATTTTTCATCCGTTGAATCAGTAAGAGCAATCATTCTTGCATTTCTGGCTTTTGCCTCTTGCGCATTAGAAAGAATTTTTTCATAAACTTTGCCGCTCATCATAACAGACAAAACAGGTAATGTTTCATCTAACATAGCAATAGGTCCGTGTTTTAATTCTCCTGCAGGATAACCTGTTGCATTTATATAACTTATTTCTTTTAATTTTAAAGCACCTTCTAATGCTGTAGCAAAATTCATACCTCTTGCAATAAAAATAAAGTTCTTAGAGCTTGAATACATTCTTGCACATTTTTGAATTTTTTCTTTTTTAGTTAAAAGTAACTCTATTTTTTGAGGTAATAATAATAATTCATTTTTTAGGGTTTTAATATAATCCTTATCCGCAGACTCTTTTATTTCCGCTAAATGTAAAGCCAAAGCATAAAATGCCATTAATTGAGCAACATAAGATTTTGTAGCGGCAACAGAAACCTCGATACCTGCATTAACAGGAATTAAACTATCTGCTTCCCTTGCCATTGCAGAATCTGGTCTGTTTGTAATAATCAAAATATGAGAACCTCTTGCTTTTGATTGTTTAACAGCAGTTAAAGTGTCTGCCGTTTCTCCTGATTGAGAAACACCAATTACAAGAGTATGTTCGTCAGTAACGGTTGTTCTATATATGTACTCGCTTGAAGCTTCAACATCAACAGGAATATTACATAGTTCTTCAATTATATATTTACCAACCATCGCTGCATGCAAAGAAGTTCCGCAAGCAACAACCTGAATTCTGTTTAGATTTTTAAGTTTATCTTTATCAAGTTTAACTTCATCTAAATTTACAGGTTCATTTGCAGAATGTAATTTACCTGATAAGAAATTTCTTATAACATCAGGTTGTTCATGAATTTCTTTAAGCATAAAGTGTTTGTAACCCATTTTGCTTAAAGCTATAGGTTCCCAAGGTAAAAGTTCAACTTTTGGGTTTATTTTGTTATTGTTTGCATCAAATAAATCAATAGTATTTGGTGTTAATACTGCAATTTGATTATCATCCAAATATATAGCTTTTTTTGTATGTTCGATAATTGCAGGAACATCCGATGCTGCAAAGTTTTCACCTTCACCGACTCCTATCAAAAGAGGTGCGTTTCTTCTTGTTGCAATAATTGTATCCGGTAAATCTTGGTGAATTATACATAAAGCATAAGCACCTTCTAATTCTTTTGTGGCAAGCTGAACAGCTTCTTTTAAATCTTTTACTTCTTCGTATTTTAAATTAACAAGGTGAGCTACAGTTTCGGTATCTGTTTCAGATTTGAAGACACAACCTTTTGCTTCAAGCATTTCACGCAATTCTTTATAATTTTCAATGATACCGTTGTGAACAACTGCCAATTTTCCGCAATTACTTGTATGCGGATGTGCATTAACTTCATTGGGTACACCGTGAGTTGCCCATCTTATATGTCCAATACCTACTTTTGAACCTTTAATTTCTTCTTTTTTTACCGCAAGAAGATCTTTTAAATTTTGCAACTTACCTTCTGCCTTATAAACTTTTGTTTTGTTGTCTGCAATTACTGCAACACCCGATGAATCATAACCTCTATATTCAAGAGAACTTAATCCTCCTGTTAAAATATCAGCAACGTCTTTTTCCCCAGCATATCCAACTATTCCACACATAAATATATAGCCTTTCTCAAAAATTTAATTGATATTTACTTCATTTTAGCATAAAAATTTTTGTTGCAACTAGATTATATTAGTTGTAAATTAAGAAAAAATAAAGATTTTAGGAGGAAACATGAAAAAGTTATTTGTTATTTTATTCGTAGCATTATTTACTTCATTTATACCTGATAAAGCTTTTTGTGAAGCATTTAGTTACGATGAAGTTTTTATTGATAACGGAATAACAATGGATAATATCTGGAAAAAATTAGGAAAACGGGAAGAAAAAATAAATCTTGTAGGTTCAAGACTGTTAAATGAAAACAAAATTTCCAAACGGGTATTTTTCAAACTTGAAAAAGGTAACTATATAGTTAACGCTTCGGCAAAATATACTGATAAACAGGTAACAGTTTATGCAGGATTACTAAATTATGTGGATAATGATGATGAACTCGCAGCAGTTTTAGCTCACGAAATAGCGCATGATATGGATTTTTACAAGGGATTCGGACAAAAATTCGTAATGGCGTTTAACAAAAAATCTTATGAATACAA
>CACZSH010000090.1 GCA_902783785.1 uncultured bacterium
ACTATTATGAAGGTCATCCGACAGAGAGAGTCGTTTATACTGTAAAAGTTTCCGAAAAATTAGGTGTTAAAAATATAATAGTTACAAATGGTGCAGGCGGTATTAATCCTAATTTTAGAGCTTCAGATTTAATGTTGATAACGGACCATATCAATTTTATGCACGTTAATCCGTTAATCGGACCAAATGACGATTCGTTGGGTGAAAGATTTCCTGATATGACAGAAGTTTATAAAAAAGATTTACAAGAAGTTGCATTAAAATGTGCCGATAAATTGGGTATTAAGCTTCAAAAAGGTGTTTATATGGCTTTAACGGGTCCTAATTATGAAACTCCTGCTGAAACTAAAATGGTTACAATGTTAGGTGCTGATGCAGTTGGTATGTCAACAGTTCCTGAAGCAATGGTTGCAAACTATTGCGGAATTAAGGTTGTTGGTATTAGCTGTATTTCAAATGCTGCAGCCGGTATAACAGGTGAAGTTCTTTCTCACCAAGAAGTTATTGAAGCTGCTGATGCCGCTAAGGGCAAGTTTAAATCTTTATTACTTGAACTTGTTAAATCTATATAGGATTTATTAAAATAATGTCTTTAAAAATACTCGGAATATTACCTCATAGCATTGGCGGAAGGTTGACTATTTCGAGTATTTTTGACGGTATTGTTTTAAATGGACATAGTGTTAAAATTCTTGATTTGTTAAAAGATTTTGTTATTCCTGATGAAGAATTTGATTTTATTGTAGGGTATGGATTTTCTGCTATTAAATTTAATAAAGAAAATAATTTAAATTTGAAAACAATAAATTATTTTTCAGATGTTATAGAAACTCCTGCTGCAGGAAGTGGATATGATTTATATAGAGAATGTTTGTACGAAGATGGGAATTATTCTTTTTATTGGGATAGAGAGTTAACGAAAAAATCTGATTATAAAAATTTATTTTACATGCCTCATTTTGTAAATACTGAAATTTATAAAAATTTAAATCTTGAAAAAGAATATGATGTTATGTTCGCAGGTAGATTAGATACCGATTACAGATTAAATTCTTTTGTGAATTTGTTAAAATCTTTACCAAATACTAATTTTGCTTGGTTTGCAATAGAAAAACATTTTAAAGAGGCTTTATCAAGAGTAGAAGATAAGGCATTAATTGAAAAAGTTTATAAAGGTTTTATTGATAACGAAAAAGATATGGCAGTTGCTATAAATAAATCAAAAATGGTTATAAATTTTAATTCACAAGGTATATCCTCTCTTAATTACCGAACTTTTCAGACTCTTGCGTGTGAAACGCTTTTAATTAGTGATGAAAGAGAGGAACTTTATTTGTTTAAAAATATTATTCCAACTTACAAATCATTAGATGATTTAAAAGAAATAATAAGATATTATTCATGTAATGACTATTCAAAAATAACAAAACCTTGCAGAAAAATTATAGAACTCAACTATAATTCCAATACTTGTGTAAAAAAGATGCTTGATAAAGTTAATTAGAATAAAGCGATAATTGAATCAAAAATTTTCTTTGTAATAACTTGAATATATTCTTGAGATACAAGACCGTTAATTATAACATCTGATATTTCATAGGTTGGTCTAATGTATTTTTGAGCTGTTGTATTAACATCTTTAAATTGTAAATCTGCAGCTTCACCTGTTTTGCCTCTTGATGCAGCTCTTTTATACCATCTGTCTTTTAAAACATTTAATGGAGTAAAGACATAGACTTTTACATCAATAATATCTCTTACTTTTTCATGTAATACGTATAAACCTTCGTTTAAAATGATTTTAGCAGGTTTTTTAAGTTCTCCGTCAGGATGAGATTCACAAGTTACAAAATCATATTTTGGAGAGCGAACTTCCTTACCTTCTTTTAGTGCAATCAAATGCTCTCTCATTAAATCCAAGTTTATAATATCAGGCGTGTCAAAACTGAAACCTGTTTTAAACAATTCTTCGTAACTTCCTGCATCTTTTAATTCTTTAGATGTGTCTTTATAATAATCATCTTGGCTGATAACGGTATAAACATCTTCATCAATGTTTTCTAAGCATGCCGCTGTTGTGTTGTTTACAAAAACGGTCTTTCCTGATGCACTTTCACCTGTTATGCCTATAAGAAATGTTCTTTTCTTTTCTTCAACTACTTTTCTTGCAAGATTAAGTATAAAATTATCAGAGATTCTCAAAAATAACGGTTGAACCTCTTTTTTGTCTTCTTCAAGTATTTTCTTTAAAGTTTCAACTATACTTGTAATCAACTCCATATTATTTCCGCTTGAATAAAAGTTATAGTTAGTAAAATAATCTTGCATATTTCCTCTGAAAATTTTCTTAACTTATTTATTGTACTTTAAACAATTAAAAATTTCACATAATGTGAAAAAATTTTAATACTTTATTATAAAAATTTTTGAGATAAACTATAATTAGTTGATAGAGAAGGAGATTAAATATGAAGAAATCAATTAAAGATTTAGGTGATGTAAAAGGAAAAAGAGCTTTAGTTCGTGTTGATATCAATGTGCCTTTAGATGCGGATAAAAATGTAACTGATGATACAAGAATTCAAGCAATTTTACCGACTGTAAAATATTTACAAGAAAAAGGTGCAAAAATTATATTGATGGCGCACTTAGGCAGACCTCAAAAACTTAAAGAAGGTCAAACTTTAGAAGATTTATCACTTGAACCTGTTGCAAAATACATGTCAAAAGTTTTGGGTGAAGATGTACTATTTGTTAAATCACCTGTAGGTGAAGGTGCTGATAAAGAATTGGAAGCTTTAAAAGATGGTCAAGTTGCTTTATTGCAAAATATCCGTTATTACAAAGCAGAAGAAGCAAAAGATGATGATATGACATTTGCTGAAAAACTTGCAAAACTTGGTGATTTTTATGTAAATGATGCGTTTGGTGCGGCACACAGAAACCATACTTCAACAGCAAAAGTTGCAAAATTAGTAAAACCTGCAGTATCAGGTTTGTTAATGGAAAAAGAAATTAGATGTTTATCACAAGCTCTTGATAATCCAGAAAGACCATTTACAGCAGTTGTTGGCGGTGCTAAAGTTTCTTCTAAAATTGGTGTTTTAGAAAACCTAATTGATAAAGTTGATAATTTAATTATCGGCGGTGGTATGGCTTATACTTTTGTTAAAGCAAATGGTGGAAGTATAGGTAATTCAATTTGCGAAGATGACCAATTAGAAGTAGCAAAAGCAATAGAAAAGAAAGCTGCCGATAAAGGTGTTAAATTGGTTATGGCAACTGATGTTTTGGTTACTGATGATTTTTCAGGTAACGGAACAAATAAAGTTGTAGATATTAAAAATATTCCTGACGGATTTGAAGGTGTTGATGCAGGTCCGGAATCACAAAAAGCATTTGAAGAAGTTGTAAAATCTTCAAAAACAATATTGATGAATGGTCCTGTTGGTGCATTTGAAACTCCTGCATTTGCAGAAGGAACAAAAGCTATATTAAAAGCAATTGTTGAAGCAACTAAAAATGGTGCAACATCTGTAATTGGTGGTGGTGATTCTGTATCAGCTGCTAAAAAATTCTGTAATGCAGATGATTTTACTCATGTTTCAACAGGTGGCGGAGCTTCATTAGAATTTATTGAAGGTAAAGTTTTACCGGGTGTTGCAGCGTTAGATGAAAAATAATAACCAAAAAAAAGTGGAGCTTTTAGCTCCTGCAAAAAACTTAGAATGCGCGGTGTCAGCAATCAATTACGGTGCTGACGCCGTTTATATTGGTGCTTCTTCTTTCGGGGCAAGACATAATGCTTGTAATAACCTTGAAGACATTAAAAAACTTGTTGAGTATGCTCACAAATTTTATGTTAAAGTTTTTTGTACTGTTAATACAATTCTGGATGATAATGAAATTTTAAAGGCAAAAGAATTAATAGAAAACTTATATAATATTGGTGTTGATGCAATTATTATTCAGGATATGGGATTATTGAAACTCGATTTACCTCCAATTCCTCTGCATGCAAGTACACAATGCGATAATAGAACTTTAGAAAAAGTTAAATTTTTTGAAAATGTTGGGTTTGAAAGAGTTATTCTTGCAAGAGAATTGTCATTAGAACAAATAGAAAATATCTGCAAAAATACTAATGTTGAAATTGAAACTTTTATACACGGTGCTTTGTGTGTTAGTTATAGCGGACAATGTTATTTAAGTGAATATATCGGTAACAGAAGTGCAAATAGAGGTTGCTGCGCTCAACCTTGCAGAAAAAAATACACACTTGTTGATGAAAATGGAAAAATATTGGCAAAGGATAAACATTTATTGTGTTTAAAAGATTTTAACGCTTCTCCTTATATTAAAAATTTAATTGATACCGGTGTTCATTCGTTTAAAATAGAAGGCAGATTAAAAGATGAGGCTTATATAAAAAATGTTGTTGCATACTATCGTCAATTAATTGATAAATACGCAGATAAGACCTCATCAGGTATTATTGAATATGATTTTACTCCAGATGTAAATAAAGCGTTTAATAGAGGTTTTACAACTTATTGTCTTGATGAAAACAGGGATATATTTAACTTTATTTCTCCAAAATCTCAAGGGGAATATATTGGTAAAATTACAAAAATAGCGGATAAGTATTTTGAATATAACGGAAAAGAATTAAATAACGGAGATGGGCTTTGTTATGTTCAAAATGATGAATTGAAAGGTTTTTTGGTAAATAAAGCTGATAAGAACAAAGTTTTTGTAAATGATTTAAGCATCTTGAAATCTTTAAAATTAGGTTTAAAACTATATAGAAATCAAGATGTTAAATTTGAAAAATTATTAAAGAATTCTAAAACAAAGCGTCGAATAAGGGTTGAATTTATTTATGAAAATAATATTTTGACAGCAAAAGATGAGGATTATAATTTTGTAACCGTGGAACTTTCTCAAACTGAGCAGCCAAAAAATTCTCAAAAAATGAAAGAAGTGTTTGTTGAACAATTATCAAAATCAGGTGATAGTGATTATAAAGTTGAAAGTGTTGATATATTAGGTTATTTGCCGTTTTTGAGAGTTTCGGAAATTAATTCTTTAAGAAGAGTAATTCTTGAAAAATTAACAGATAATCGTTTGAAAAATTATAAAAGAAATGTTCAAAAACCTCTGTCAAATGTGGTGTTTTCACAAAAAACAAAAGATTATAAAGCGAATGTTCATAATAAATATGCTAAAGAATTTTATAAAGATTGCGGGTGTAATGTAACCGAAAATTCGTTTGAAAGTAATAAAAGGGTAAAAAATCTCGAATTAATGCGAACAAAGCACTGTTTATACCGTGCTTTTAATATGTGTAAAAGTAACAATAAATTGTGTCTAATTGATGAAAAAGGTACAAAATATAAGTTGATTCATGATTGCAAAAATTGTGAGATGGTAATAACGCCTCCTGAAACCTAGATAAATTAGTGATTTTGGTAACTAATTAAAAATTCATGCGTTTGAACGATATGTAAAGTTTTGTTACGTGATAAATTGTAAAAATAACACCAAATAGCAAAAATATGCTATACTTATTACATAGACTTAAAGGTAGGTAGGAGAGAGTCATGAAAATTAATTCTATTACAGGTGTTTCTTTTTTTGGAAATGCTTTAAATACAGTAAAAACAGCAAAAGATACTAATAAAAATAATACCTTTAAGTCGAGTTCTTTTGTTACTGCCCCAAAATTAGTCCCATTAAAACAAGATGTTTTTGAATCTTCAATAAGTGTAAATAAAACACAAAATTCTAAAGCATCTGCTCCTGTTGTAAATCCAAGACGTGATTTTGAAAATACTCAAAAATCTATGCGTGAAGCTAAAATGGATTGGCAAAGTGCTGCTATTGCGATAGAAGCAAATCTTGATGTTGAAAAAGTTAAATCTATTGCTAAGGCTTTATCTGATGATGATACAAGACTTGTTACATTAAGAAAATCTAAATTTGACAGTAAAAACAATTTCATTGTTAAAGCTGTTAACGGTGAGGGTGATACTAAATTAAATCTTATTGATAAAGATTTGAATATATTAGCAAAAGAAGAAACAAAAACTAATGCTAAAACAGGTAAAAGACTTGTTCAAACTATGGATTACAGAACAAATACGTTTGATAAAATATTGATGAATAAAAATGACAAATTCAATATGTATGTTGTAAATAATCAAGTAAAAATCAGACGTGATAAACAGGGTAAATTAATAAGAAAAGAAACTATTCAACAATCTGAAATTCCTGGAATGTATAATGTAAAATATGATTTTCCAAATGGTAAATCAAGAGTTGTTTCAACTGCTACCGTTGATAAAAAAACAGGAAATGTTTTGATTCTTAAAGA
This sequence comes from uncultured bacterium, assembly GCA_902783785.1. GTDB lineage: Bacteria > Cyanobacteriota > Vampirovibrionia > Gastranaerophilales > Gastranaerophilaceae > UBA791. Next base: position 6,377 of record CACZSH010000090.1, read on the forward strand.
TATGCGTTCTGCTGATATGACAAGAACTCAATATAGATATGAAGATGATCCTGAAGGTAACAGAATTATGGAATATAAAGTTACCACGCCAAACGGTAAAGTTTTAATGAATCAATCTCAAACTTTTGAAAAAGTTGGTGAAAATAAATACCGTTCTACAAGAAATGATAAATCTTTCTTAGTTGAATTAACTGATAAATCTATAGATGTTACTGATGAAAACAAAAAAGAAAAATTTGAAATACCTACAAAAGGATTTATAAAAGGTAATGAGAAAAAAGTTTTAAATATGTTAAAAAATATTCCAGGAGATGAATTAATTAATATGGCGAGTTCTGTTGTATTGATTGAGGAAATTCCTGATAGACTTGATTCTTACTGTCAAACTCAAATTTATAATTCAACAGACCCTGTAACTAAAAAGCCTCAATACATGACAGCTTCAAATTTGGCAATATCAGATGATGCATTTGTATTCTTACATGAATTAGGACATGCTACAGATATGGGTGGTAAAGATGTTGAAGTTATTACAGACAGATATGGTAATCCTATGGATGCTATAATTAAAGATGCTTTAAATAATGATAAAGAATTTGTAAAAACTTATAATGAAGAAAGAAAAAATTACTTAAATGAATTTCCACCTTCAGAAAGAGATTTTGTAGGTTATTTCTTAGAAGAAGAAGCTGTTAGAGGTCAAAAAGACAGAGGCAGAAAAGAAACAATTGCAGAATCAAATGCAATTTTAAATACATACCAAACTGTTGATTTGTTGGGTATTAGAACTCAATACTTACAACAACATTTTCCAAAAACAATTTCTTATTTAAGTACAAAATTAACACAAGATAAATAGTAAGCTTATTGGAGATTCAACTATTCAATAAAAAGGAGATGGCACTGAATGGTGTCATTTCTTTTTTTTGAATATTATTAAGAAATGTTAACTTAGTTTTAGAATTTTAGAATGCGCTTGTAGTCTTATTTTTTAGGATTTTTATCTCTAAAAGCATGATGAACATGGCTTTTTGGTCTAAAGTTTTATTTAATTTGTGTCGATATACCATGTGTTAGGAAAAATATGTATAAAGGAGTACATTAAATATGGCTATGGGGTCGGTTGCTGCAAATCAGTCTCGTCTTATGACATTGACGTCAAGACTGCATGATTTGGAACAAAGGGCAACACAAATTACAAACGCTAAAATGATTTTATCTATGGGAACACAAGCAGCAGCAGAAAAGTATGCTAAGGCTTGTAATGATGCTACTGATGAGAAAACTGGTAAAATTAATGAAGGCGCATTGAAGAAAGCTTCAAATGACTATGATCAAGAATTGGCTGAGTTTTCAAGACAAGAAAAGTTGTGGGATTTAGAATTGAATCAAGTAAATACTGAACATACTGCGGCTAAAACAGAATATGATTCGGTAAAAAGTTTAGTTTCGGATAATACTGAAGGAGCTTTTAGTTTATTTGGATAAAAATAGCCGTTGATTAAAATATTTGAGAATTCTGATTTATACGTTTCCTAATATATTTAAAATAGTGATGCAATAACGTTGCATCACTATTTTTAAGTTATAAAGTTTTCTTATTAATTAGTACATATTAATAATTTTATTAATACCATCTTGTGCAACATTAAAAATTTCATCCATTTGTTGTTTTGTTAATGTATGACCTTCTGCTGTAGTTTGAAATTCTACAATCTTTCCGCTTTTAGTTAAAACAATGTTTGAATCTACATCTGCCGTTGAATCTTCTTCATATTCTAAGTCGAGTCTTATTTCCCCTTCAACAATACCTGCAGAAACAGCGGCAAGAGGTTCTTTAATAGGACTTTCTGTGAGTGTTCCGTTATCTATTAATTTTTGAACTGCATCTTGAAGTGCGACAAATCCTCCGCAAATGCTTGCACATCTTGTGCCTCCGTCTGCTTGGATTACGTCTGCATCTATTGTTATTGTTACATCTGTCATTTTTTCTAAATCAACACATGCTCTTAAACTTCTTCCGATTAGTCGTTGAATTTCATGGGTTCTTCCTGATACTTTTGAACGTTCTCTTGCAACTCTGGTATTTGTTGATGCAGGAAGCAATGAGTATTCTGCGGTTATCCAGCCTCTTTTGTCCTCTTTGTCCATCCATTTTGGCTTTCCAATATCAACTGATGCAGTTGTTATTACTTTTGTATCTCCAAATTCTACTAGTACTGAACCTAGTGCATTTTTGGTATAATTGTGTGTAAACTTGATTTCTCTTAATTCGTTATTTTTTCTGTTTTTTCTCATTGTTATCTTCCTTTTCCCATATATATATTTGTCCGCAATACTTACATACCGCATGTTCATTCATAAATTTTATATCGGGAATAAATGTATAGTCCCCGACAGTTATTTCAATTTGGTTGTTTTCATTATAAGTCTGTGTATATGTTTTCTCTTTATCATAATTTTTTGAAAACATAAGTTCAAATTTATCTATATTTTTACAATTTCTACACTTGAACATCTATTTTTTTATTCTTTTTAAATTTTGCTAAATATTTTTTGTTTAAATCTTTGTACCACAAGTAGCATGCTAAACTTCTTAATGGAAGTAAGTATGATGATATAATCCATCCGATGAATGCTAATACAATCATTTTTGATATATCTAACACAGTTAAAGCAGGCTGGTTAAGAGTTAGTAATAATTCATTAAATTTGTTTATGTATACTTGCAAATTTAAAGTAACAATATTTTGAATTAAATTTGCAAATAAAGTTACGATGCCCATTAAATTGCATAAAAGTCTTATTATTTCCGGAATAAAGAAATAAGTTAAAGTTGAAATTAGTAATAACAAAAGAAGTGTTTCAAAATATTTTTGTTTAACAAGTATAAAACTTTTGTGAAAGCACATAAATACATTTTTTTCGGGTTCAAGCGTAAAAACTTGGAAAACAAGCGCAAAAAATACAAAAATTAACCCGCCTAAAATCCATAAAATAGGATTTATAAACAAAAACATAAATATGCTATATAATAGCCATAATCCTGCAAAGGCAAATTTTCTGTGATTAATAACTAAAGTATGTGCTTCTATATCATATAATTTTTTTGATTTTATCATATTTTCAGCCATAGAGTTAATTGCTCCGTACGCAACGAGGTAATCCCAAAATGCTTTTAGCATCAAGCCTAATCCCGGTAATAAGAGTAATATTACAGAAGTTATAATTACTGTAGGTTTGTTAAATATAGGTAAATATTGTTGAATAACGTCTAAATTTACTATAAAATGATAATTTAGAACAAATATTATGACTAAACCTGCAACTTGACCTATTATAGGAAAAGTCATGTATGCTAAAAAACCTTTAATATGCTTCATATATAAAGCAATTGACGTATAAAATGTTTCTAAAGCTTTATTTGTTTTATTTCTTGCCATAACTGTCTTTCTTAAAATATTATAATTAAGTTATAGCAAAAAAGCTTTTAAATAAAAAGTATTAGTTTAATCTACAAGAATTTCGGTTTCGTTTTTATATATTACGTATCCTAAATTCGCTGATGGCGGTTTTTTGAGGTTTTTTCTGTAAGTATAAATTACCCCTGCTTTTGGACTTTGACTTGCTTTAGAATATTTTTTTGCAATTTTTGCACAGTATAAAATAATATCATCTTCTATGTGTTTTCTTTCAGGATTTTTAAGTAAAACATGTGAACCGGCGCAATCTTTTGTATGAAACCACAGATCATCTTTATCAGATAATTTTGATACGATTAAATCATTCTGTCTATTATTTCTTCCTATTAAAATTTTATAATTTTTAAAATAATCTTCTAATATAATGCTTTTTTGTTCCGTTATTTTTTCTTCATTAAGTTCGGATTTTATTTCTTTTAAAATTTCTAAGTTATCAGCTTGATCTATTGTAAAAAGTAGTTGTTCAAAGTATTTTTTGTCTGCTATTGTTTTTTCTTTTAGCTCTGTTAATTTTTCTGATGAATGCTTTGATTTGTTATATAGTTTGTAAAATCTGTTAGCGTTATCTTTTATTGTTTTTGTTTCATCAAGCGGTATTTCAATATTTTCACTCGTATTCCAGTCAAGAAGTGTTACTTTTTTAGAAAAATCTTTAGTATTATGTAAATTCGACATTAGCAAATCTCCATACAATCGGTAGGTTTTTGCTTTTTCTTCTTTTTGTAATTGTCTTTCTATTTTTTCTAAAGTTCCTGTGTGTTTTTTATATTTTGGATATGCAATAGAAAGCAAATTTTGCTTTAAATTATTTGTTAAAATTTTCAGTTGATGGTGCGTAAAATAGTCGTTTATCATTTCATTTACGCTATTTTTTAATATAGGATATTTTATAAGTTTTGAAAAAAGAGTGTATTGTGAAAAATCTTCACTTATAGCAGGAGAAAGATTTTTTAGCATCATAAAGTCTTGGATTTCACTTAGAGTCCGATTTTTTATTTGATTTTCAAAAGCTTTTGATATGCCGTAAAAATTTTCGTTTAAATTATTTATTTCGCCATTATATTTTAAAATATCTGTCTTATATTGTTTAGGCGGATAAGTATACGGTAAAAGTCCTGCCATTTCTCTTTCACGGCTTTTTTCTTCTCCTACGTTGTGGCAGCATCCGATTATAATATTTGTATCTGTATTATAAAGTACAATATTTGAATATTTCCCCATAAGTTCAACAGCAAGACAAAGATAAATTTTATCACCCATTTCATTGAAAGCTTCAATATAAATTTCTAAAATTCTTTCATACTCCGGAACATTTATTTTTGCAATCTTACCATTTTCAATATATTTTCTTAATAACATACAAAACATTGTCGGCTGTTTTGGAATTTCAAGATTTAATTTTTCTTCATTTTCTTTTGTTAAAAAACAAGTATGATAAAATTGAGGATTGATATTGATATATAGTTTTTTTGTTTCTCCGAGTGCTCTTAAGTATAAAATTAAATCTCTTCTGGTTGGAGATTGAATTTTTTGTATTCTTGCATTTTCAAAAAAATCTTTGTTTTCTTCACAAAAAGCTTTTAATGTTAAATAATCAAAGGTAATCATTTTATCCTCTTAAATGACTTGCCCCTTTTAAATATACGAATTCAGGAACAAAATTTTCGCTGACATTAACAACTAAAAGAATTCTCAAGCACATTTTTAAAGAATTTGGGACATTAAGTTCGTGATGACATATCATTGCAACGTCTTTCCAACCAAAATCTAATCTTGCAAATTTTGCAGGAAAGGCTGCATTTAAATCCTCAGTCAATGTAAATACCGCATGAGAAATTAGCGAAGGTTCAATTTTATTTTTTGTGCATAATTCTGCCAAAAGTTCTAATGTTGCTTCTTTTATAGAGTCTTCAGTATTATTTTCTACTGTGATAGCTCCTCTTATTCCTTTTGTAATCATTTTTTTAATCCTCTGTACCAATCTGCTGCAGACATTATACCTTTGCCTTCAGGTTTAACTTTTTTTACTAACAGGCAATTGTTTTTGCATCCCACTTCAAGACCTTCTTTTGTTGCGCATAAAAACTCTCCTGCGTTTGCAGTTTTTTCCAATACTTGAGTTTCTAAAACTTTTATAATTTTTCCTTGATATTCAAAATATGCACAAGGTGAATTATAAACGCCTCTAACAAGATTGTGAATATCTTTTGCGTCGCAGTTCCAATCTATTTGGCATTCTTCTTTTGTTATTTTTTTTGCAATACAAACGCCATCTTCAGGTTGTTTTATTGGAGTAAGTGTTTTGTTATAAAGTCCTTTTAAAGTTTTATCCAGCAGCTCCGGTGAACTTTCTGAGATTTCGCAGGCTAAGTCTTCACAATTCATTTTATCTGTTAATTTTATAGGATATTTTATGCAAATATCTCCGCAATCAAGACCTAACTCGGTTATCATTGTACAGATTCCTGTTTCTTCATCACCGTTTATTATTGCTCTTTGAATTGGGTTTGCACCTCTGTATCTTGGTAATAATGAGGCGTGTAGATTTATTGTTTCAAATTTTGGAATATCTAAAACTTCTTGAGATAAAATTTGACCAAACGCAAACGTTACAAAAAAATCAGGGTTTAATTTTCTTAGTTCTTCTTGAATATCAAATTCTTTTCTCAATGAAATAGGTTGAAAAACAGGAAGATTATATTTTAGGGCAACCTCTTTAACAGGAGATGGTGTTAAGTGATGACCTCTTCCTTTAGGTCTGTCCGGTTGTGTTACAACTGCTAAAACTTCAAAATCATCAGAATTTATAAAATGTTCCAATGATTTTACCGCAATTTCAGGTGTGCCAAAGTATACTAAACTAATTTTCTGATTCGGCATTGTTAATTTGTTCCTCTAATTCTTTTTCTTCAATCAGTTTATCTTCTTCTATCGGAGGGAAATTAAGATTTTCCAATATTGTTTCTGTTTCAAATCTGTTAATTGAATGATCAATAAATAAAATCCCGTCTAAGTGGTCAAATTCGTGTTGTATTGCTCTTGCAAGCAAGCATCCGTCTTTTGCTTCAAGAACAAAAGATTTACCTTTTCTATCCATAGCTTTTATCATTACATTTGCATAACGTTTAACATCAGTAAATGCTTCAGGAAAACTTAAACATCCTTCATGACTTTTTACGGCTCCTGATTTTTTAATTATTTTAGGATTTATGAAAACAATAGGATTTAACGGCTCATCACCTGTGGATACATCTACTACAAAAACTCTGTAATTTTCTCCGATTTGAGGAGCTGCTAATCCTACTCCGTTTTGAGCATACATTGTTTCAAGTAAGTCTGTTACAAGTTCTTGAATTTTTTTAGAAACTTTGTGAACATCCTTTGATGGAGTTCTTAAAGTCGGATCACCATATCTTAATACTTTTCTTATTGCCATATAAACCTCTTTTTCTTGATTATAACACAGAAACAAGTAAGAATGTAAACTAATGTAACAAAAATTACATATGCTGAAATTCGTTCAAAGAAAAAAACTTTATATAAGAGTAAGAGGCTAATGAGAGTATTTATCAATCGTTTATATAAGGCTATAAATTGTTAAGTCTTTATAAAGTAAAGGTTTTTAAACACACACACTAACCTACCACACACACTAACCTTCTACACACGAGGAATTGAAACAAAATTCCAGACCCTTTTTTAAAAA
>CACZSH010000091.1 GCA_902783785.1 uncultured bacterium
TCGGAAACTTTTACAGGATAAACGACTCTATCTATCGGATGACCTTCATAATAGTGAAAACGCCCTTGCATCATGACAACTTTTTTACCTTCAATAGTTGCAAATACAAGTCTGCCTTTATGACCTTTAACGGTTGACGGTGCAAATCCCGGAATTTCACCGTAAGGAACAGCAACATCACAATAATCATCAGCAAAATCACCCAATCCTGATCCCAAAACAATAGCCGTTTCAGGCACAAAACCATTAGTTTTGCTATTAATAAAATCTATAGTTTCTTTCATCTAAGACCTCTCTTTAATACGTGAATAAACACTAAATACTAATAAAATAAGACACATCACCGTAAACTGTGGATTGCCTACGATTGTGGAAAATTTTAAAACCTAACCTATTAATCTGTCGTCATCAGCTTCTGCAGCTTTAACCATGATTGCGTGCTCAACAGGATTTTCTTTTTTATAAGAAGATGTTTCAAAATATTCGTCAAAACCAAAGTCTTCACGAGATTTTTTTGCTTGTGTTTCATCAACTAATTTTTTAGCAAGTTCTGAAATTTCATAAACTAGCTGATAACGATTTTCTGTATTTTCGTTTAAATCCCAAGCTACTTTAATAATTTGATCCATTTTTTACCTCTCATATATCCTACAAGATAATAATATAACATAATTATTTTTTTAGCAAGCATGAAAAATAAAAATTGTGCATAACCATAAATCCACCACTCGGGGGAGCAAATACTAGCCCACTTGGTAATGTAAGAACGAAGAAAATTATACTTTAATCTATTTATACCAAGTAGGTAATACACATAAGAAGAAAGGATAAGAACATGACAACAGTAACAACAGATACGATATCAGTCGTAATCGTAGAAGATTTTAAACTAACAAGAGTTGGACTAAGATGCGCACTAAACGCTAATGAAGATATAGAAGTTATAGGAGAATGTGAAAATGCTAATGAAGGTTTAGCTTTAATTGCTAAAGAATCACCAGATGTTGTTTTAATGGATTTAGGATTACCTGACATAAATGGTATTGAAGCTACAATAAAAGTAAAAGAAATGAATCCAAATATAAAAGTAGTAGCATTAACATCACATAATCGTGAAGAAGAAGTTGTTGCTGCCCTAAGCTCAGGTGCAACAGCATATTGCCTAAAAGATATAGATCCTCATAAATTAGCCGATGTTGTAAGAGACGTAGCAAAAGGAGTTTGCTGGTTAGACCCTGAAATAGCTCAACTTGCATTAAATGTTTTTCCGAAAACAGATAATCTTGGACTTCTACCAAGCAGAGGGCATGATGAAAATAGAGTACCACTAACAGAAAGAGAGTTCGAAGTTTTAAAACATCTTGTTGCTGGTAAAAGCAATACTGAAATAGCAAAAGAATTAATAGTAAGCGTTCATACAGCAAAAGCACATGTTTGTTCTATTTTACAAAAAATGTGCGTTAACGATAGAGTACAAGCAGCAGTAAAAGCAGTAAAAGAAGGGTTAGTTTAAAATAAGACACTCTGCTAATAGAATAAAAATTTTTTAATTAGAAAATATAAAAAAAGGAGAAATCACATGCCGGAATTTTCAACACCACATAGCGTAAAAAAAGCAGATACACTTTTTACAGAAAGTGAAATGATTCGTTCAATAAGATTTGCAATAGCATCCGAATACGAAGCTATACAAATTTATGAAGAAATGATAGAAAACATTAGCAATAAAGATGCAAAAACCATAATCGAAGAAATAATTACTGATGAAAAAGTCCATGTAGGAAATTTTTTACAGCTATTAAAAATTTTAAATCCTGATGAAGATCAATACTACAAAGAGGGATATAAAGAAACACTTGAATTATTAGAAAAATAATTTAGTAAGCCAAAACTGTATTTCTGTCATTATATTGACAAAACTCCTTATTTTTCATACTTTTGTATAGAATAAGGAGTTTTTTCTATGATTTTAATAACAGGTGCAGCCGGATACATAGGAAGCCATACAGCACTAAAATTTTTAGAAAATGGGCATGAAATTATTATTTTTGATAATCTTGAAACCGGCCATATTGAAACCATAAAAACACTACAAAAAGAAGGCTCTGTACATTTTATAAAAGGGGATTTAAGAAATCAAGAAGAAATAAACAATATCTTTGCTCAATACAAAATAGACACAGTATTACACTTTGCTGCATATGCAATAGTCGAAGAAAGCGTTAAAGAACCTGAAAAATACTATACAAACAATGTTATAGGCACATTAAATTTATTAAAAGCAATGCTTAAATATAATGTTAAAAATATAATATTCTCATCAACTTGCGCGACATACGGAGAACCTAAGTACTTACCTATTGATGAAACGCATCCGCAAAATCCGGTTAATCCATATGGACAAACGAAATTAACAATAGAAAAAATACTAAAAGATTATGATAGAGCCTATAACTTAAAATCAATTATTCTAAGGTATTTTAATGTAGCAGGCTGCGATGATAAAATAAGAATAGGCGAATGGCACATAAAGGAAACTCATCTGATACCAAATATTTTAAAATCAGCAGTAAACAATACTTCTAAATTTAAGATTTATGGAAATGATTATAAAACACAAGATGGAACATGTATAAGAGATTACGTAAATGTAAATGATTTGGCAAATGCTCATTTTTTGGCGTTTGAATATTTGAAAAAAGAAAATAAATCTGATATTTTTAATTTGGGAACAGAAAAGGGACAAAGTGTTAAAGAAATATTTGATACTTGCCAAAAAGTATTAAATAAAAGTTTAAATGTAGAAATTGCAAAAAAAAGAGAAGGAGACCCAGCAAGATTATATGCAGATTCTAAAAAGGCAAAACTCACTTTAAAATGGAATCCTTCACACACTATTGAAGACAGTATAAAAACAGCATATGAATGGGAAAAGAAATTAAAATAAAATGAAGTGGTATTTTGCATGCAATGAACAATCCAAGGAATATGAACCGCTAATAAAAGCGGCAGTTACTTCAGCAATAAAAAATACAACACTAAAACCTCACTTTATTTATGATGGAAAACCTTGCGAACTTACAAAATGGCTTGAAGAAAAAGGTGTAAGAATAATTTATCACAGAAGCAATTTATACCCCATTTTAGAAAAAAAATATAAAGGTAACGAATTAAAAATATCTACAGGCGCATATTTAAGATGTGATATACCAATAATTGAACAAGAAGATGATTACGTTCTATACACAGATTGTGATGTTATATTTTTAAAAGATATAGAAAACATTCCAAAACCTGAATATTTTGCTTGCGCACCGGAAGTTGATATTAAAAACCAAAAAATTTTTAACACAGGCGTTATGTATATGAATATAAAAAAATTGCAAAAAACTTATAAAGGTTTTTGCAGATTTATAAAATGGAATTTATGGCGTCTTGTAACGTGGGATCAAACTGCATACCAATTATATTACGGTAAAAAATGTACACCTCTTAATTTAAAATACAATCATAAAATATATTGGGGAGTAGACGAAAATGCTTCGATAATCCACTATCATGGAGCAAAACCTACAATGTTTAGAAATGAAGAAACAATAAAAAATATGGATTACTTTAACGGACTTTTATATAAAAAAAATCCACAAAGTTACGACTTTTACTTAGAATTATTTAGAGAATATTATTCAGAAATCGAATACAATATAGAAGGAATAAATAAACTTAAGCAAAATATTTATCCTACAACAAAGCCTCCGAAAAATCCTCTTAAAATCAGAGTCCTCAATTATATACGAAAACATTGGATAAAATAATTTTGTCAAACTTACTCATTTAAAATAGTTAAAATCTTAACTAAAGATGTTAAATCCTGTTTCAGCATTTTCACTAATTAAAGACTTAACTGACTCATATTCAGTACAAGTAGCTTGATATTGAGTATTAGCATTTTTCATTTTCATTTGAAGAACTTTATCTTCTCTTTTCATTTCAGCCATAGCTGTTTCATACTCTTTTTCAGCAGCTTGTCTTGCAGTATCTCGTGCAGAAGTATCCAACGACATTATAGTTTGTGATTGAGTACTTGCTTCAGTAACTTCTTCGATACCTATTTCATTAAGAGTAACTTGAGAACCATCTTTAAATATAGCTACTTGTCCTTTCAAAATAGCTTCAATAAACGCTTCAGAATCCTGTTGAATTTGTTGCATTAACAAATTTTGAGCATCAGTATAATCAGGTTCCATTGGTCCTAACAGTTTTTCAAGTTTTGCTTGATCAAATTCAATATATGCAGATTGAGAGAAAGAACTATTAATAGAACTGTATGATGAAGTTGCAAATTGGCTAGCCCAATACTGTGCACTATTAGCAGAGCCTGCAGGATATGTATAAACTTCTCCATTTTCATCTATATTCTTAAACATATTCAATGTGTGAATAGAAGATGGATCACTACTTGAAGAAAAGCATTTACCCACGCCCATCTTATCCATTAAGCGTGCAAATTCTTCAACAGTAGTAGGCATTTTCCAACCAGAACCGGAACCGCCTTGAGAACCTGATACACCTGTTGGTTTTACATCATAGCCCATATCTTTCAACATACCGTAATTAATAGTTGAACCTTGATATTTTAAAGACTGATAAGATGATGCATATTCACGAATTGAAGTTGGGCTTAAACCAACAGCAATTTCATTAGCTTTATTAAGGGCTTCATTATATTTAATCGCAATATTAGAAGACTTCATAGCATTCATTATTTCTTCATTAGAATAGCGCATGCATTGCAATTCAAGGTCATGCATTCTTGAAGTTAATGTTAAAAGTCTAGCCTGTGGTGATGCTATTGCTGTGCCCATTACTTTTTCCTTTCCAGTCGTAATGTCGGCATATTTGAATTAAAACTTTAACAAATAAAACAGCTTAAAAGCATGTCATGTTTGAATCATAGCCTCATGATAGCTGCGCAATAAGCATCTTGAGAATTTGTAAATTTATGTAACAGAAACGCACCTATGTTACAATACTTAACATTCATCCTTTTAAAAATATTATTTTTCTAAAATAAAATTATGAATAAATATTTTATAAACGAACTTTTTCAAAATAAGAATATAATAATGTTTTCAACAACAATCATGTATATCTTAGGATTGTATGCTTATTTTACAAAAGCTTCTATTTTATATGCAATAATAATTACAAGTATTTTTCTTATTTTAATTGTGAAAAATATAATTTCAATAAAGCTTATACTAGCTTGGATATTTATTTTTTATTTAGGATATTTTAACTGTGTTTTTCAAATCAAAAACAGCGATAATTTATCTATTTATTCACCAAATCCATGTACTATAACAGGAGAAATTACAAGTATTCCAAAAGAAAATGAATACTCAACAAAATTTTATTTTTACGTAAAAGATTTAAACATGGATGGAAAAACAATAAAAAACATAAATTCAAACGTATTTGTATCAATAAAAAATGAAAACACACCTTTAAAATTAAAAATCAGAAAAACCTACCAAATAAACGGTGTATTAAGAGAACCATTTAAAGCCGGTAATCCATCTCAATTTGACTATTCTGATTACCTTAAAAATTTTGATACACACAACGTATTCTATGCAAATTACAAGGACATAAGAAACATCAATGTACAAAACTCTTTTATAAATAAACAACTACAAAATTTAGATAATTTAAGAAATAGGATTATAGAAACACACAGTAAGTACTTAAAACATCCTGCAACAGAAATTCTTGGAGGTATTGTATTTGGCGATGATGCCGTTAATCCGCCGGAATTCATAAAGAATTCATTTATAAACTCAGGCTTACTTCACATTTTGGCAGCATCAGGAATGAATGTCGCATTTATTTATGGATTTTGGTATTTTATACTTAGTAAACTAAAAGTACCTTATAAAATAACACTCTTTAGCGGTATTTTTATGATAATTCTTTATTCTCTTATGACAGGATTAGGTGCAAGCGTAATTAGAGCCTCTGCAATGCTTATTTTCATTTTAATTGGAAAACTAATAAACCGTGATACACATAGCGTAGCATTACTTTCCATGGTTGCACTTATTATGCTCTTATACAATCCTGCATATATTAACAATATAAGTTTTCAACTATCTTTTATGGTTACTTTTGGATTACTTATAAGCTTTGACCTAAGTTCAAAATTTACTAATAAAATTTTGAAATGGATAATCTCAACAATAAGCATACCGATTATTGCACAAATTTGGGTTATACCACTACAAATGTTTTATTTTAATACAATAAGTCTTTATTCAATAGTTGCAAACATATTAATAACTCCATTTTTAGCAATAACAAGTTTTTTAGGATTTTTAAGTTCTGTTCTTTCAATAATCAAACCTTTTTCTGAATTTGTATGTAAATATACAGATTTAATAATAGGTCCATGCATAAAAATAATTGTCTTAATTTCGGATAGTATAGGTTCTCTGCCAAATTCAATGATAACAACAATTCATCCATCTATTTTTCAAATAATACTTTATTACATATTAATTTTATTATTAATTTTAAATATACACTTGTGTTTCAAAAATAAAAAAGCAATCATTCAAACAGGGATATTCTTAATAGTTTTGTCTCTCAGCTTTATAAAAATTCCATCACAAAATATGGAATTCCTAGCTTTTGACGTACAAAACGCAGATGCATTTTTAGTAAAAAGTCCTAAAAATAAATATTTTCTTATTGATACAGGAAAAAGCGGCTATAACGGAGGAAACTCTCAAGCCAAGACCATAATAATTAAATATATGAAAGATAACGGAATAAAAGATCTAGAAGGTCTAATAATAACTCATTTTGATAATGATCACTCAGGCGGTGCTCCGGATATACTTGATTATGCAAATATAAAAACAGTATACCTAAATGGAAAGAATGATAAAACTTATACTTCAAAACAAATATACGAAAAATTAAAGAATAAAGACGTAAAAATTGCTAAAAATAACGAAATTATTTACCAAGAAGATAAATTTAAAATTACTACATATCGCAAAAATAATGCAAAAAATGATAACGAAAATTCAATAATAGCCGTATTAAATAATGATAAAATAAATTATCTTATGATGGGTGATGCTTCAATGAAAGACTTAAAAGATATTCCTCAAAATATTCAAATTCTAAAAGTAGGCCATCACGGAGCAAAAAGTGTAGTTGATACAAATTTATTAAAAAGCTTAAATATAGAAACAGCAATAGTTTCAACAGGAATAAACAAATTCGGACACCCTAATTCTATTACAATGAATCAACTAAAAAATTTAAAAGTTTATAGAACAGATAAAGATAATTCAATAAAAATAGTTTCAAATGGAGATAACTACAAGGTTTACACCTTTAATAGAGATAAGAAAAAATATATGACAAAATCTTAACAAAAAGTGTAAAAAAACACTATTAAGATTTGTAAAACCCTTGTTATTAAAGGGGTTGAGAACAATTTTAAAATATGTTACAATATTAGTAGAAGAAAAGATTTTACCAGTTATCGGCCAGAGTGTTATTCCCCAGCGACCACTCTTTAAAAAAAAAGGTATTACGTTAGCCCCACTATAAACAGGTGTTGAAATGGATACCTTAATACTTAATCTCCGACAGCAGAAAATCCCAAAAACAATAGTCCGAGGTATTGGTGTAGCCGCAGTATTAGGGTTTGTAGCGATAACAACAAGTTATATTCAGGGAATGCCTATACTTGCAAAAGATTTATTAGCTCATAACACAGCTATCGCACCTTTATTAAAAACAGATATAAGGAATCTGGAACAAGAAATACAAGATTATAATACAGAAATAAGGAATAAATACAGAGGGGGAGTAGTATACGATATTGATACTGGGATAAAGCACATAAGGTTAAAAAAATACATTCAAGGCCGACCTGTAAATATAAATGTAGTAGAAATCAATCAGAATATAAACCCAAACATAAAAATAAAACCACAGCTAGCATCAGATAAACTGGCAGCAAAACGAAGTATAACAACAATAGCAAAAAAAGAAAATTCAATAGTAGCAATAAACGGAACATTTTTCAAACCCCAAACGGGCGTTCCTCTAGGAACTTTAATGATTAACGGAAAAATGTATACCGGTCCCATATACGATAGAGTAGCAATGGGTATTTTTGACGGAAAAGACGGTACAACCTTTGATATGTCAAGGGTACAACTTGATGCAAAGATAAAAACTCACAATACAGATATAAAAATTGATAATATAAATCAGCCACGAATGTTATCAACCTACGTATTAGCCTATACAAAAGAGTGGGGACAATACGCACCTCCATCACCAAAAGAAGGTATGCAAGTTGCAATAAATAGTGAAAACAAAATAGTGGCTGCATCTGTATCACAGCTTGAAATACCTAAAAACGGCTACGTTATAGTCGGACCAAAAAGTAAACTTTCAGAATTAGCAGAAAAGAAAAAAGCAGTAGTAGAAATAAAAACAATTCCGGATTGGGAAAATGTTACACACATAATAAGCGGCGGCCCATATTTAGTAAAAAACGGCAAAACATTTATAGATATTCAAGAACAAAAACTACTAGCCATAGGAGGAAGAAATCCAAGAACCGCAATCGGATATACAGAAGATAACAAATTAATTTTAGTAGCAGTAGATGGTAGAGAAAATTATTCAATAGGTTTGACATTAAATGAACTTGCAAACTTTATGTTGAGCTTAGGATGTGTAAATGCAATGAATTTAGATGGCGGAGGATCAACTGTTATGTATGTAAATGGTAGAATAGTAAATAATCCTCAATATCAAGGCGGTATAGCTCTTTCAAACGCACTAACGGTTTCAAATATAAAACCTGAAGCTTAGACATCTTTACTACGTATTAACTCTTATTTTTAAAAGAAAAAATATACCAAAAATGTTTAATAGAAAACTCCAATAAAAACTTTTAAGCTTTCATAAGGAAAAAAAAGGGGATTAACTTATGAAGCGATACTGTGTATTAGGACTAATAATATTTTGCTTAACAGGAATAAGCTATGCTTATGGAAATTATAGTGCAATAATAACACCGATAGAAAATTCTTTTTATGGAATTGACTATGCAGAAGAAACTGATGAAAAACGTCTTGAAAGATTAGAAGAAACAGTTTACGGTACTGTTCAAAAAGGAGATATAAAAAAACGTATAAATAAACTCAGAGAAGATATATCTGCAGATTTAATCGGAAAAGAAATAGAAGCAAGACCAGATACATTTGCTGACGACAGTCCAAAAACAAGTTATTTAAATGAAAATAATGATAAAACAGAAATTTATAAAGAAGATGAAAATATAAATTATCCTGTAGTAGATACAATGGAAAACATTGTATTTAAAAAGCAATTCAAAAACAGTAACATAAACAATAGACTTACAAAACTTGAATCAGAAGTATATAATCAAGTATATCCGCAAGAAGATTTGTATACGAGAGTTGACAGATTAAAGAAAACTCTTTTAATAGAAGAAAATCCACAGCTTGCACATTTTGATGATGTTTTTGGAGATACAGACACCCCTAATTACGAGGACTACGAAAATTATGTTCCAAAATATCCAAGAACAACTCAACAGCCGATTTATGATAATAATAAAGATTATAGTAAAGTATCAGATTCTGACCTAAACTTGGCAATAGAAAAATTAGAAAAAGGGATATTAAAAAGAAAACATAAAAACGATGATACAAACACAAGATTGAGTCGAATAGAAAACAAAATGTTTGACACAGATTTCAGAGAAGATGACACAAACACAAGACTAAACAGGATTGCTACGGCATATCAAGCACAAAAATCATCAAAAAAATATATGGGACTTGATTTGCAAGAAAAATTATCAACCGTAATGCAAATAGGAATGACCGTATTACTAATATTGGCAATGGTTTTATAAATACCAAAAAGGGCTTATCTCTAAGCCCTTTTTGGTTTATTTTTACAAGTTTTTATTATTTTTCTATTTTCTTACCATCTTTATCAACTTTACCATCGTTGAAATCCTTGATTAATTGTCTGATTGATGCAGCATCGCTCTTTCCGCTTAAAGCAGCATCACTTAAACCGGCTTTTTTAGCTTCTGCTTTAGCTCCTTCAAGAGTATTTGTATCATTGGTTTTATTATCAGTTAACTCTTGTATACGTTGTTTATCTGATTGATCTTGTTGTGTTTTTTCTGCTTGTTGATTTGCAAAATTAGCTGTGTTACCTGATAGAGCGGCAGCAATACCTGTCATGATATTTCCGTCTTGTAATCCTGATACAAACTGACCGCCTTTAGTCAATCCTGTTGAAACAGTCGCTAAAGTTTGTGTTGTTTTCGATGCAACTTGAGTACCTTTAGTTAAAGTTGCAGCCTTAGCTGATACTGTGCCTGCTCCGCTTACTGATTTACCAGCCTCAGTGGCTGCCTGCATAGCAGTTTTAACTCCCTCGATAGAAGCAGCAAATGCTTGAACATCATTTACACAAGCCATAGCAGAGCCTAAGCAAGATAAACCTGCACCGATTGCAGCAAGCCATTGACCATTCTTAATAGCAGTTACAACTTGACCTGCGCTACCTACTGCAGAAGTAGCTTCACCTGCGATAGAAATACCTTGGCCAACAGTTCTAACTGTAAGACCTGCTTTTTGAACTCCGATACCTGCTCCAGAAGTAACTTTACCAGCAGCATCAACACTTTTACCTGCCATTGTTACACCTGAACCTGATGCACCAACTGCACTACCTGCAGGAGCTGTGAAGACTCCAGGTAATAATGCAGCACCAAGAGCTTTCAACCCAGCGCCAAGACCTTGCATTGTTTTACCTGAGGCTTGAATAACTTTTCCAGTTGCATCAATAAGAGTTCCTGATTGAATCATACCAACTCCAACGCCTTGTACAACAGCACCACCAGCTTGAACATACATACCAATTTCTTGTATTTTAGCAAATGTTTGATCTTGTGCTTCTATTTGTTGCGTAGCTTCTTCACCAACAGCTTGTTCTTCTTCAGCTGTTTCCATTACCAAATCTACTTCATCACAATAAGCCATTTGTAACTGAATAGCGTTATCAGCACATGTCATTACCATGTTGGTTAACTCAACGTTTTGAGCTTCAATATCAGCAAGTCTTGCATATTTAGCTTGGATTTCTGCAGATTTGTCACCGCCTTGAGAACCTTGAGCACCACCTGCTGCTTGACCACTTTGAGCACCGCCCATAGGGTTGGTAGCAGGAGCACCTGAAGAAATTAAGCCGCCTTGTTTTTTACCGCCTTTAGCAGGAGCTTGATTTCCACCAGTTGGAACGCTTAAGCTATATGCACTGTTTTGACCGCCTGCTGCAGCCATACCTGTAGAAAATCCACCAGCAGCTCCTTCTTCTTCTGCTGAAAGTTGCTCAATTTCAGCAACTATAGTTTCAATTTCTGCAGCATTTTCTGAAGCTTGCATTAAGCCTTCTTGCATTGCTTCCATATTTTCAGCTATTTGAGCCATGATTTCTTCTTTACCAGATTCACAGTTAGCTTGCATTTCTGTCATTTGAGCTGTATTAACTTCAGCTAAAGCACCCAATTCTTCTAAAGTAGGCATTTGCGCTGCACCTTCTGCCATTGCATTATCAGCATTTAGTTGATTATCATCAGCAACATTTTCACCATCTTCGCCATCATCTATAGCATAATCTGTATCATCTTCTCCGTCTGCTACATTACCTTTAGCATCTGTACCTTTTGAATTATTAACTTTTACATCACCGTTGTTATTACTACAAGCTTCTTTCATTTTAGCATTAGCAGCTCTTTTAGCACTTCTGCCAAAAAGACCTAAACTTACTTTGTAATCATCGTAGTTTAACTTAACTCCACCTGTAAAATCACCCATAACATTACTCCTTATATTACCTTATACTATTACCTATGCCATGCATGTCGACACTTTTGACATGAAACTTTAATTTTAAAGTGCACATATTTACAAAAGTTAACATGCTTAAAATACATGCTGTTATTGGGATTTAGGCGTATAAAAAAATATTTATCCAAAAATTTTAATTAAAAAATATTTGCAAACGAATTAAAATAATCTGCGATTATGCTAAACATCATTGGCAATATCCACACCATAATTGCTGCACCCAAAACAGGTTTAAAAAGGAATGATAATTGGAATACGTTTACTTGAGGAGCAGTTTTAGATATTGTACCTAATATAATATCTTGACCCAATGTCGCCAAAAGCACCGGAGCAGCTATCTGCAACCCCATATACAAAACGTTTGAAGACAAACTTATTACGTAATCCAAATTAACAAGTTGTTCAAGTGGTATTGATGTAGAATATAGAGCAAATATATCAAACGTTCTCATCAAAGCTCTCAACACCCAATAAATTCCACCGATTTGTATAAAAATAATTATACCCAAAAGCCCAAAAATACGACCTAATATCGAAGTTTGTGATTGCGTAGTAGGATCGAGCACAGTAGCAGAAGACAAACCCATTTGCATATTTATCATATCAGCACCGGCTTCTATTGCCAAAAGGATTAGTTGTGCAACAAATCCCACCATAGCACCAACTGCATAATTTAGTATCAAAGCTACAAGCAAAGATCCAAAATCATCCAAAGGTAATGTCTTTGGCTGAAGAATATTTACAATAATAATAGTAACTATTATCGCAAGGCTTAGTCTTACAAATGAAAATATCTCCTTACGATTAAATACAGGAGCAAATCTAAAAAAGCCCACAACCCTTGCAAAAATAATAAGGCCTGCTCCAAAATACATCATAAATTGAGGAAACAAATTGTTTAAATCAATTATAAACTTATCCATTATTTAACACCCTCAACATTCGGCGGCAAATCAATTTGAAATATTTGAGGAGGAGTATCTAATTTTATAAAATTCAATCTCGGATGTTTCTTAAATACAGTTTTATTTTTTTTCACATTTACTGGAATTTCTATTGTTTCATCTTTAAAATAAAACGTTAATACTGCTTTTCCAACTTGATTAGACTTAATAATAACAGTATCTTTTTCATTCATAATTGTTACCAAAACATTTGCAGTAATAATATCAGCATTTGAAGATGTAATTTTTACAACCGGCTTATCTGTATGCAAAAGATAATCATCAAATGCAAAAACTTTTGGTATAAATGCTAAACATAATGTAATGATAAAAGCAACAAGAAAATTCTTTTTCAAATTTATCTTCCTCGTTTATTTCTAATAGTTATACCTTCTAAGAAATCAGGTTTTGGATCAGCAGATTCTCTACCCGGAATATATTTTTCTTGATTTTTCATCTTAGTACCCAAACCAGTAGGAGCGTTGGCATCTTTTGAAAAATCTTTATTTATTCCATTAGGCTCAGCCGCATTAAACTCATCCATAAATGGAGGCTTTGTATATTTATAATAATCACTGCTCAAAACATAATTATCAGATTTCGGAATAACATTAAAAGCAATAGCCATACCATCTGTAAACAAATTTGTTAAAAGCTTTACAAAACCAACACCTCCAACAACGATAACTAAAAAAACCGCTAAAATTTTTGGAGCAGCTGCAATCGTTTGCTCTTGTACTTGTGTTACAGCTTGCAAAATACCTACAACCAAACCAATACCTGCTGCAGTTAATACACAAGGCATCGATATAGAAAGCATTGTTACAAAGCCTTTTGCCATATATTCCATTAACATTTCCATAATATATTCTCCTAGTTATAACTGCTTACAAGCCCTTGAACTATTAATGACCACCCGTCAACTGCAATAAATATAAGTAATTTAAACGGTAAGGATATAATCGTTGGTGATAACATAAACATCCCCAGTGCCAACAGAATA
The DNA here is from genome assembly GCA_902783785.1 of uncultured bacterium. Lineage (GTDB taxonomy): Bacteria > Cyanobacteriota > Vampirovibrionia > Gastranaerophilales > Gastranaerophilaceae > UBA791. Next base: position 13,938 of record CACZSH010000091.1, read on the forward strand.
TTTGCAACTACAAGGTCAAGCACGATAAACGGTACAAAAACAATAAAACCAATTTCAAATGCAGTTTTAAGTTCACTTATAATATAAGCAGGAGCAACTTGCCAAATAGTTATTTCTTCCGGTGATTCAGGAGCTTTTTTATTAGATAATTCTATAAAAAATGCCAAATCACTTTCTCTTGTTTGCTTCATCATAAATTCTTTTAAAGGTTTTGAGCCCGCATCGATTGCTTCAATTAAATTTTGATTTTTCTTATAAGGTACTTGCCCCTGTTCAAAACACTGTTGGAACACAGGTCCCATCGTATAAAACGTTAAAATCATAGACAAACCTATAATTACGACAGATGGCGGAACTTGTTGAGTACCCATAGCTGTTTTTAGCATTGAAAATACAACAATAAACCTTAAAAAACTAGTCATACATGCAAACACAAATGGTATTAGCGAAAACATAGTCATCACTAAAAGCATTTGTAAAACAGGATTCATATCTCCAAATATATTATTCATACTTCTTCCTTTTTCTTAGTTCACTTCTACGTAGTTATTATTTTCTAATTTTGCAATCAAATTCATACTGTTTGTATCTGACGCTACTAAAAATTTTTCATTTCCAGCTGATAAAATATAAAAAGTTTTACTTGGTGTAACTCTTAACATATCAACAACCTTTAAATTGCCATTTTGCTTTGCATTAATACCAAAATCTGAGACTTTTTTATACACAAGAAGTGCAAAAAATATCAAACCTATCATTGCAAATGTAAAAACTGTAATGTTTATAATAAAATGGTGCATTTTAATATCCTTTTTTTATTTCAAAATTAAATATCTTCATCATCAATATCAAATTCGCTATAATCAAATTCATCATTAGTTTGAGGTTGTTCAACTTGCTGAGCCTGAGCTTGTTGTTGATATTGCATTAATACTTGTTGCTGTTGCTCAGGAGTTAATTGTGCAAATGCATTTGGATCAATTCCAGGTGGAAGCTCAAATTGCATTTGTTGCTGCTGTTGATACTGCATCAATACTTGCTGTTGCTGTTCCGGAGTTAATTGTGCAAAAGCATTCGGATCAATTCCAGGTGGAAGTTCAAATTGAGGTTGTTGTGGCATTTGAGGAACTTCTTCTGCAGGAATTTGAGGTTGTACTTGTTGTTCAGGTGCAGATTCTTGCGGTGTAAATATCTTATTTACTTTTACGCCATATCTGTCGTTTACAATTACCAATTCACCTTCAGCAATTAATTTTTCTTCCACTTTTAAAGATATTTTGTTACTATATATTGAACTTATATCAACAATTACACCTTCATCAATTCGTTTTAAATCTCCGATTGGTATTTTAATCTTATCAAATTCAGCACCCATCTCTACCTGAATACTATCCCATAAATTTACAGATGAGTTATTTTCCATATTCATTTCTCCTTCTATTGAATCATCAACAGCAATTATTAATGCCGGATTAGGCGTTATATTGAAGACCTTTGAATAGTCTCCGCAAAAAACTTTCATTACATGCAAATTAGAATTTTCAAATACGACGATATCTTCCGGCTCTAAAGCTTTTAAATCTTGCATTGAAAATAAAGTTGTACCAATTTTTATCGTTGCTTCTACAAAATTATCCGCAAAAGAATAATCACTAAAGACTTCGTTTTGAGGTTGACTTTCTTCAGGATGAATAAATTGGTAAGGCATAGAAACTATTATTTTTGCAACATTTTCATTTTTATCATCATCCTCAGGTTTCATTAAAAAAGTAAGATGCAAAATATCAAAAGTTCTAAATTTTAAAGAACCCTTCGGACGCATAAACTTATCAGCAAAAGTATTATAAAACATATCATTAAAGCTTGTTATTATCTTGGCTTCAAGCTCAGTCATCATATTAAGATTAAATTTTTCACGACTTTCAAGAGGTTCTAAAACCTTTTCTAAAATCATATCAATAGCTTTTTCAGAACATCTTATAAAAACTTCTCTTTCCGCATCAATATTTATTTTGGTAACAAAATAGCTGTCATCCTGAAACATCGCATTTATATTAAGGCTCATAGACATAAGTTTAAAAGAAAAGCCGTATTCAAAAAATTCATCGCTGGTAGACTTCAACGAAGTTGAAAAAACTGAATTAAACCAACTATATTGGTTAATCAAATTATTGGAAAATGTGTTACTAATAACTTCCTGTCCCATGAGTCCCTATCAACTAAAGCGATAATACAGCTATAATTTAGAATACTCTTGATGAGTAATCTTAACATCAACTGTTTGTTGTATATTTAATAAAATCTGTGTTAAAATAAACTAAAAAAAGAAGAAGGAAAAGATATGTTAAGAACAGGAATAGTAGGATTACCAAACGTAGGAAAATCAACCTTATTTAATGCACTAACAAGTGCAAAAAATGCACAAAGTGCAAATTATCCATTTTGTACAATAGAACCAAATGTAGGTGTTGTAGCAGTACCCGACGACAGATTAGAAAAGCTTGCACCACTTGTTAATGCAGCAAAAGTTGTACCAACAGCAATTGAATTTGTAGATATTGCAGGACTTGTTAAAGGAGCAAGTAAAGGAGAAGGTTTAGGTAATCAATTCCTTGCAAATATTAGAGAAACAGACGCTATTATTCAAGTTGTAAGATGTTTTGATGATCCGAATACTATTCACGTTGCAGGAAAAGTAAATCCTATTGATGATATTGAAACTATAAATACAGAACTCGCACTTGCTGATATGGCTTCTTTGGAAAAAAGAATTGCAAAAACTTCTAAAGTTGCTAATTCCGGAGATAAAAATGCAAAAGTTGAAGTAAAAGTTTTACAAACTCTTTATGATAAATTATCTGATGCCTCATTCATAAATGTAGACGAATTATTTGAGGATGAAGATGAACTAAAAATAGCAAAACAATCTCAATTAATGTGTATTAAACCTGTTATCTATGCAGCGAACGTCTCTGAAACAGATGTTGTATCAGGTAATGAATATACTAAACTTGTTGATGACTATGCTAAAAAACATGGTGCTGAAATGGTTATAATTTCTGCAAAAATAGAAGAAGAATTAGCAGAACTTTCACAAGAAGAAGCAAAAGAATATCTTGCCGAATTAGGAATAGAAAATTCCGGCATAGAAAAAATGATTCAAGCTGTATATCATCTTTTGAATTTAAGAACATACATAACTGCAGGAGAAATAGAAGTAAAAGCATGGACAATAACAGCCGGTACAAAAGCTCCACAAGCAGCAGGTGTTATTCATACTGATTTTGAAAAAGGGTTTATTAGAGCGGAAGTTATATCTTATGACGAATTTTTAGCTTGTAACGGTTCATATGCTGCAGCAAAAGATAAAGGTGTCATGAGATTGGAAGGAAAAGATTATATTGTGCAAGATGGGGACATAATGCACTTTAGATTTGCAAATTAATTAAATACGAAAGGAAATATAAATGTCAGTTTTAGATAGAATAAATTCACCCAAAGATATCAAAAATCTTTCAACGGAAGAAATGAACACTCTTTCCGGAGAAATGAGAGAATTAATTATAAAAAAAGTAAACACTATAAGTGGACATATGGGGCCAAATTTAGGGTTTGTAGAGCCAACTATTGCGCTTCATTATGTATTTAATTCTCCGGAAGATAAATTTGTATTTGATGTTTCACATCAATGCTATACACATAAAATGATTACGGGCAGAAGAGAATATTATCAAAATCCTGAAAAATATTTGGAAATAAGCGGCTATACAAACCCTAACGAAAGTGAACACGATATGTTCATAGTAGGACATACATCTACTTCCGTTAGTTTAGCAACAGGACTTGCAAAAGGTCGTGATGTAAGAGGCGGAAAAGAAAATATTATTGCAATAATTGGTGATGGTTCTTTAAGCGGCGGGGAAGCTTTTGAGGGCTTGGATAACGCAGCAGTTTTAGGAAGTAATATTATTATCATCGTAAATGACAACGAAATGTCTATTGCCGTAAATCAAGGCGGGCTTTATGATAATTTAAAACTTTTGAGAGAAACTAACGGAAAAGCTGAATGTAATTATTTTAAAGCATTGGGGTTTGATTATCATTACGTAGAAAACGGTAATGACATTGAAGAATTAATTAAAACTTTTGAAAAAGTTAAAGATACAGACCATCCTGTTGTTGTCCATTTACACACGCTAAAAGGTAAAGGCTTAAAAGAAGCTGAAACTTATAAAGAATTTTATCACTGGATAAATGCAGGCTGTACTGACCCAAATGCAAAAAGTACAACAGAAACTTATGCATCTATAACAAGAGAATATTTATTAAAAAAACATGAACAAGATAAAACATTAGTAGTTGTAAATCCTGCGACACCGGGAGCTGTTGAATTAGGTCAAGATTTTAGAGATAAAATGGGTAAAAACTTTATTGATGTAGGCATAGCAGAAGAACACGCTATGGCATATATTTCAGGTATTGCTAAAAACGGTGGAAAACCTGTTTTAACAATATTAAGTTCATTCGTACAAAGAACTTATGACCAAATATCTCAAGATTTAGCCTTAAATAATTCTCCAGCAACTATTTTGGTAAATTGGGGAGGAATTTACGGTGCAGATGCAACACACTTAGGATTATTTGATATTCCTATGATAAGCAATATTCCAAATATTGTATATTTAGCACCGACTTGCAAAGAAGAATATTTAAAAATGTTAGATTGGTCAATTGAGCAAAAAGAACATACAGTATTTATAAGAGTTCCATTTGCACCTTTATCTGTATCAGGAAAAGAAGATACTACAGATTATTCACAACTAAATAAATATCAATTAACAGAAAAAGGTGAAAAAGTTGCAATATTCGGTCTTGGTTCTTACTATGCCAAAGCAAAAGAAGTAAAAGCAAAACTTCAAAAGGTAGGAATAGTTCCAACATTAATCAATCCTAAATACATAACAGGACTCGATAAAGAGTTATTAGAAGAATTGAAATTAAGTCATAAACTTGTAATAACACTTGAAGAAGGTTGTTTGTCAGGAGGTTTTGGAGAAAAAATCGCAAGCTACTACGGTAATTCTGATATGAAAGTTCTAAATTACGGAGCAGACAAAGAATTTCCGGACAGAATACCACTTCAAACGCAACTTGAAAAATATCACTTAACAACAGACTTGATTGTTAAAGATATTCAAGAAGTATTGAAATAAAAATTTAACTAATATGTAAATAACGGATATAAAAATATCCGTTATTTTTTAATTCAAAAATTTAAGTATATAGAACGTTGCAAGAGAGAAATAAACAGCCAAACCTAAAACATCAATAGCAGTTGCAATAACAGGTCCTGATGCAACGGCAGGGTCAATATTCATTTTTTTCATGGCAAACGGCGTTAAAGTACCGATAATTGTAGCCAAAGACATATTTATAGCCATTGATAAACCTACAATAATGCCTAATTCAACATTATGCTGCCAACCCCAAGTAAATAATGTTACCATACAACCAAAAACTGCGCCAATTGAAAGACCTATTAAACCTTCTCTAAAAATATTATAAAAAGCGGAACTCATCGTAAGTTGACCTGTAGAAAGACCACGAACCATAAGAGTAATACTTTGTGTTCCGATATTTCCTGCTAAACCAGCTAACAAAGGCATAAATATTGCAATAATAGGAAAAGCTTTTAAAGTTCCGTTAAAATTATGCGCTACATTTACTGCAATAAATTCACCAATCAATGTTACAAATAGCCATGGAGTTCTTGCTCTTATTGATGTAAGTACAGAACCCACCAAGATTTCATCTTCATCAATACTTCCTGTTGAAATCCCTGATGATGCATAGATTTCTTCTGTTGTTTCTTCTTCTACAACATCTTGAATGTCGTCCCACGTAACAACACCTTTTAATCTGTTATACAAATCAACAACAGGCAAAGCATTAAATTGATATTTCATAAATTCATCAGCAATATAACCTTGTTGGTCATCTACGTGCAATTTAACAATATCAGATGTCATAATTTCAGATATTTTAACATTTTTTCTGGTAGTCAATAAGGCTCTTAAAGAAACAACACCTATTAAGTGATTTTGCTTATCAACGACGTAAATATAATACAAATCAAGATTATCTTCTTCAGCTTTAATACGAACATAGTCCAAAACTTGTTGAACAGTCATATCAATATTAACTGTCATAACAAGAGGATTCATTAAACCGCCGGCAGTTTCTTCGTTGTATGTTAAAAGTTCTCTGACCTCATCCGAAAACTTTTGAGGAAGTTTGTCCAAATAAGTTTCTGTTTCATCTTCTTCCATATCCCCCAAAACGTCGGCAGCTGCGTCGTGAGGTAACATAGTGATAATTTTTGATGCATGTTCCTGATCAATTGCACCTAATATTTCTACTTGCAATTGAGGAGGTAAATATTCAATAATCTCAGAAGCCTTATCAAAATCAATTAATTTAAAGCATTCAAGACGTTCATCTTCTTTTAGCTCTTGCAAGATATCAGCCAAATCAGCACTGTGAAAACTGTTTAATTCTTCCGTAAGCGTATCTGAAGATGAGGAATCATCAAGCAGTTCTCTTATTCTTTCTATTGTTGTTGATAAGTTTTTCATAATTTTATTATATATTAAATATTTTTTTTTATTTATAATAAATTTTAGATGGAGAACTAAATATGTATAAACAATTTTTTGAAGAAGAAACAATAAAAGCTTTAAAACAAGCATACCCTGAATTAACAGAATATAATCTAAAAGTAGAAAAGCCTAAAAATACAGATTTTGGAGATTTTGCTATTAATGTATCACCACTCGCAAGAGATTTAAAAACAGCTCCGCCTGTTATCGCTCAAAATATAGAAAAACATCTTTCAAAACAAGGATACGACGTAACATTAATCGGTGGTTTTATAAACTTTAAAACAGGAAACAAAATGCTTGCTGATACGATAGAAGAAATTTTGACAAAAGGCGAAGATTACGCAAAGCCGGAAAATGTTAAAACTGAAAAAATAAATTTGGAATATGTTTCAGCAAACCCTACAGGTCCTTTCCATATTGGACATGGTAGATGGGCAGCTATGGGAAGTGCTTTGGCAAATCTTTTAAAATTCTACGGACACGAAGTTTATCAAGAGTTTTATATAAATGATGCAGGTTCTCAAATTCAAAAATTGGGTAACTCTCTATTAATCAGATTAAAACAACAAAAAGGTGAAAACATTGATTTTCCGACAGATGAAGTTGAAAGAAAAAATTATTACCCAGGAGAATATTTGATTCCTGTTGCAGAAAAATTTTTAAAAGAAAATGAATACACAGAAGATGTAAAGATTCTTTCTGATTATGCAAAATTAGAAATGGAAAGATTACAACAAGAATTATTAAATAATTTTAGAGTTCATTTTGATAAATTTTATTCAGAACTTGATTTACACAAATCGGGAAAAGTTGAAAATTCATACAAAAAGCTTGAAGAAAGCGGTAAATTGTATGAAAAAGAAGGTGCAATATGGTTTAAGTCATCAGAATACGGTGATGATGAGGACAGAGTAATTAAAAAGGCAGACGGTTCAAATACTTATTTAACTGCTGATATTGCATACCATAAAGACAAATTAGACAGAGGATTTGAAAGATTAATAAATATATGGGGTGCAGATCATCACGGATATGTTGCAAGAGTAAAAGCCTCACTTGAAGCCTTGGGTTACGATTCTACAAAACTTGAAATCCTGTTAGGTCAACTGGTTAATCTTGTTATTAACGGCGAACAAACAAGAATGGGTAAACGTAAAAATATGATTACGCTTGATGATTTAATTGAAGAAGTTGGTGTTGATGCAACAAGATTTTGGATGTGTATGAGAGATATTAACAATACTCTTGATTTTGATATTGAACTTGCCAAAAAGTCTACTGATGAAAATCCTGTATTTTACGTTCAATACGCACATGCCAGAGCTTGCTCTATTTTAAGAAATACTGTTAACGATAAAATTGATACGGAAACAGGAGAAAAAATTACAGCTCCACTTACAAAAGAAGAATTAGATGAAGCAATAAAATCGTTTAAAGCAGAAACAATTATAGATGATGTTGAAAATGCAAAATCTTTAATATTAAAATTGGAAGATTTTAAATCTACGATAATTCTTTCTGCACAAGCAAGAACTGTTTACACAATATGCAGATATTTATCTGAACTTGCAGCAGAATTTCACTCATATTACACAAAAAATCGTGTACTTGTAGATGATAAAAACATAATGAAAGGCAGACTTGCGATAGTTTATGCTACAAAATCAGTACTAAAACAAGCACTTGATATTCTTGCAGTTTCAGCACCTGAAAAGATGTAAAAGCTATAACGAAAATAAAATTTCTTTTTTACCGACAACCTGGTTATGTAAAGTTTTTATTGAATCATCAATTTTAATATTACTCCAACCAAGTTGTCTTAGTATATTTAAAACAACAAATTCTCTTGCATTCATATCCGCATCAAGAATTTTTACAACAAAACCTTCTTTTGTCATAGTATTAACAACTATACAAAGTCCGCCTGCACCAACTTTTGCAACGCAATTAGGAGAATGCTGCATGACTTTCGTATCAAGTCTATCTTCTCCACCAATTATATATGGATTATCCAAAAAAGCATTTTTTATTTTTGAATATTTTTCATCACAAAATAAATTTAAAAATCCAGTAAGCATATTTTTAAGAGGCATAGAAAAGATAGGGACACCGCAACCATCGGTTGAAATAGGAGTTTCTTTATTATATTCACAAAGCTCATAAACCTTTTTCTTAATCATTAATTGTAAAGGATGATTTTTTTCATAATATGTATTAACATCAAATCCAAAATGTTTAGATAAAGCCAACATCAAAATATGTTTACCCGAACAATTATTATGAAAAACTGTCGGAGTATCACAAGTAATTGATTTTGCTAAAGGCGAATGAATACCGCATCTTATCAGGCCTTCACAAATATCAGCCTTATACATAAAACTCTTTGCAGATTGTATATGACAATCTTCTCCTGCATGAGAAGCACATGCTATTGCAATTTCTTCCGAAGTCAAGCCCAGTTCTTCATCAAGTTTTTCATCAATCAAAAGAGCAGCCTGCAAGGGCTTTGCACATGAACGAAGATAGAAAGGATAATTAAAAGAATCCCCGATTTTAATTTCCTCATTTTTGAGCTTTAAAATAACAAAACCCGAATGCTCTTGTTCAACAAGACCATCTCGAACAAATTCAATAAGAACATCCGGATTATAAAACTTATTATGTTTTTGCATTTTTCTTTAAGAATAACAATATTTTATTTAATTGAGATTTTAATTTAGCATTTTCTTGTTTCAAATCGTTAACTTCTGCGATATATTTATCAACGCTGGCACCATCTAAAGACATACCTTCAGGAATTAAGGATACATCTAGAATAAAACGTTTTGTTGCTTGTTCTTTCATAACAAGTAGCGCCTTAGAATCTGCTTCAGTAACATAACCAAATTCAATCATTAACTCAACAAACTGAGGTCTTTCACCTTTTTCTCTAAGTTCTTTCTGAATTCTGATAGTATGTTCCAGTTGATCAATATTAATTTTACCAATACGTTTAAAATATTCACCGGTACGATATTTACCTGCCAAATAACCAGCCATAATCATAATTGGATTAGGAACAGGTGATTTAATATAATTTTGTTCGCAACAAAAAATAAAATACTTAGAAACTTCTTCTAAAGTCCAGAAGTTATTAAGAGCAATTGTTATAATATCATTACCTTCTTCAACCAATTCTAAAAAATTATACAAATTTGCATCTAAACCGGCTTGTTTTTCCAAAAGTTCAGTCTTTCCAATATAAGACAACTGAGGACGATATAAATGAAAATTCTCATGACTTTTTTCATTAATAAAATCATCACTCAAAAAGGTTTCTAAATGTTCGCGCAAACGAATAAAAATTACCTGCTTTACCCAAAGAGGAAATTCAAACAATCTTTCTGTAAATGTATCTAACAAGCTTTTTTTCAAAAATCAACTCTCCGATATATTCTACTTTCCATAATTATATATTATAATTAATACAAGTGCAAGATAGTTACAAGAAAGAAACATTTAATGGCATTAGACGGATTTTCATTAAGACAAGTAGGACTAGGACAAGATAACACTTCAGCACAAATGGCTGCAAATACAGAACACGAAATAAGACAAAGCTTAAGTACAAAAAATGTTGACCAAATCGCCCAAACAGATAGCGAAAAAGCTGTAACGCTTGACGAGGAAAAAGAAAAAGATAATCCATCAAAAAAAGCAAAAAAAAAGGGTAAAAAGAAAAAAAATAATGATAATACAGAAGAAGCTTATACTGTAGACGTTAACTCAACAACAGACAGCGTTATTGACTTAGATTTCTATGCAAAATTTTCAGATAAATTAGGAATACGCTTGAATAAATTTTCTGACGTAATAGAATTATATAATAAGGAAACAGAAAAAACTGTCGAAGCAATTACGGCACAAGATCTTATAAAAATAGTTGACAGATTGAAAATATCTTCAGGCATACTTGTAAATAAAAAAATATAAAGAGGACTACATGAATCCATATTTAAAACAATATCAAAGAACAGAAGTAGAAACCGCAACACCGGAAAGGATATTAATATTATTGTACGATGGTGCAATTCAGTTTTTAAACAAAGCATTAATAGCTCTTGATGAAAAAAATATACCTGAAATACATAACAACATAATAGGTGCTGAACGTATACTTTTAGAATTTATGAATACTATTGATTTTGAACAAGGCGGAGATTTTGCCGTAAGACTAAACGCACTATATCAATACCTTTATAATCGACTTGTTGAAGCAAACATGAAAAAAGATAAAGATATCGTAAAACAAGTTTTAAATTTTCTTACAGACTTAAGAGTAACTTGGAAACAAGCGATAAACATGACAAAATCTGAAGCTCAGAAAATTGCAGCCGCATCAACCTCAGGAGATACGTATGTATCTAATGAAGATTATGATGACGATGATGACGATGATGACGAAGACGACGAAGATGAAGAGGATGAGGAATAATTAGAGTGACAAATCAAGCCTTAAATCAATTAAAAAGTCTTTATTCTCAATTATTTAACCTCATAGAAGAAACAAAAGAACTTGTTGCTAAAGGTCTGACAAACGATGCTGCTCAAAAGTCAACACAAATAAAAAACATAACCAAACAATTAAAATTTGCTACAAAAGGAACAGCCATACCCGATAAAAATAAGGAAGAAATTAAAGCTCTTGAAATTAAAGCAGCAGAAGAAATAAAATCAACAATGGAAGCTTTAATACAAATTAAAAATAATTTAAAAAACAGCTTAGCTTTTGCAAATAATGACAAAAAATTAAAACAAGCTTATTCTTCTGATATACCTCAATTAGGACAAACTGTTTACGAAGAGGAATAACAGAATACTACAAGTATAATATTATTTTAAAATCAAGTCGCAATTGCTTGATTTAAAAGAAGAAGTATTGTATAAAATAAGTAAAGACGTATTTATAAAAAGGACTGATTATGTCACAAGAAACATGCGAAACAAAGACATTAACAGGTGCGCAAATACTTATAGAATCGTTAAAAAAAGAAGGTGTAAATAAAGTATTTGGCTATCCTGGAGGTGCAATTTTAGATATATATGAAGCACTATATCACGAACCAGAAATAAAACATTATTTAGTAAGACATGAACAAGCGGCAGTCCATGCAGCAGAAGGTTACGCAAGAGTTTCAGGGAAATGTGGAGTTGCGATTGTAACATCAGGCCCCGGTGCAACAAATACTGTTACCGGTATTGCAAATGCATATTTAGATGGTTACCCTCTTGTTGTATTTACAGGACAAGTGTCAGCAAATTTAATAGGCAATGATGCTTTTCAAGAAGCAGACATAGTAGGTATAACCCGTGCATGTTGTAAACACAACTATCTTGTAAAAGATATAAAAGATCTTGCGAAAACGATAAAAGAAGCTTTTCACATAGCAACAACCGGTAAACCCGGACCTGTCGTAGTAGATTTAGCTAAAAATGTTATGACCGCAACTTGTGAATTTGAATATCCGGAAACAGTAAATTTACAAGGATATAAACCAAATTATAAAGGCAATACAAAGCAAATTCATCAAGCGCTACAATTACTATGCAGAGCAAAAAGACCTGTAATTATTGCAGGTGGAGGTGTTTTATTATCAGATGCTTGCAAAGAATTAAGAGAATTAGCACAAAAACTTGAAATTCCGGTTGCAAATACACTGATGGGTGTTGGAACATATCCTGCAGATGATTATTTGTCATTGGGTATGCTTGGTATGCACGGTAATTATTGGGCAAATTTTGCGGTAAATGATTGTGATGTACTTTTAGCAATCGGAACAAGATTTAATGACAGAATAACAGGATCTTTAAAGAAGTTTGCACAAGACGCAAAAATTATTCATATCGATATTGACCCTTGTTCCATTTCAAAAAATGTTCAAGTTGATATTCCGATAGTTGGTGATGCAAAATTAACATTGCAAACAATGTTGGAAGAATTAAATGATAATCAATATGATTTGAATGAAACATTTAAAAAAATGTGGTTTCAAGTAATAAAAGAATGGAAAACAAAACGTGCAATTCCAGAAATAAGATCAGAAAAATTGCATGCACACACCGTTCTTTCAGGAATATATGAATATACAAAAGAAATGAATCCTGTTGTAACAACAGAAGTTGGACAACATCAAATGTGGACTGTACAAGCGTTTAATTTTAACGAACCGAGAAAACTCGTAACTTCAGGCGGTTTAGGAACAATGGGGTTTGGTTTTCCTGCAGCAATGGGAGCTTCTCTTGGTCAAGATAATCCTGTTATATGTATTGCCGGTGATGGTTCTATTCAAATGAATATACAAGAGTTAATGACTTGTGTTGATTATAATCTTCCTGTAAAAGTAATGATAATGAATAACGGTTATTTAGGAATGGTAAGACAATGGCAAGAAAAATTGTATGACGGTCATTATTCGCAAACAAAAATATCTTCACCTGATTATGTAAAATTAGCTGAAGCATATGGCGCTAAAGGGATAAGAGTTGAAAAAGAAGAAGAAATTATTCCTGCTTTAAAAGAAGCTTTTGAATATGACGGCCCTGTATTTATAGATTTTATAATCGAGCCTTTGGAAATGGTATATCCGTGGGTATTGTCAGGAAAACCACTTGATAATGTATTACTTTCAGATAAAGGATAATTAAATTATGCGACACATTTTATCAATACTAACAAAAAATGAAACAGGTGTAATTTCAAGAGTATCAAACCTATTTTCAGGAAGAGGATACAGTATTGAAAGTATTACAGCATCTACAACGCTTGATAAAGAACATTCTAAAATTACTATAGTAACAACAGGTGATGAAAAAGTTATTGAGCAAATAACAAAACAGCTTCATAGACTTATACCTATTATAAAAATCACAGAAATGAAACCTGATAATTCTATATGTCATGAACTTATGTTCGTAAAAGTTAAAGTAAAAGATGACGACAGAGCAGAAGTTATAAAGTTAATAGAGCTTTTTGGCGCAAAAATTTTAAATATTTCGCAAAGAGAATATATTATTCAGGCAGTAGGTGATGAAAATCATATCAAATCCCTAATTGAACTTTTAAAACCAATAGGAATAAAAGAAATTATTTGTTCCGGAGCAGTCGCTATCGGCAGACAATAATTATAAAAAGTTTACAAATATTTTAAAACCTATAACTTTTAATTTATAATTTTAGTAGAAAAGGGATAGCTAAAATATAAATAAAAGGAATATGATATGGATATATTTTCGATATTTAACCTATTTGGAGGACTTGCGTTCTTCTTATACGGAATGAATGTCATGTCTTCTGGATTAGAAAAAGTCGCAGGTGGAAGACTTGAAAAAATGCTCAGACAAATGACATCAAATCCTTATAAAGGACTTTTGCTTGGAGCAGGAATAACAATAGCAATTCAATCTTCATCGGCATTAACAGTAATGCTTGTAGGGTTGGTAAATTCAGGAATAATGGAACTCGGACAAACCATTGGTGTAATAATGGGAGCCCACATCGGAACCACATTGACCGCATGGATTTTATCATTATCAGGAATTGATGCAAGCGCAGGATTTTTCTTAAAAATGTTAAAACCTGAAAGTTTTGCACCAATTTTTGCTTTAATTGGTGTTTGCATGATGATGGCATCACAAAACAGCAGAAGAAAAAGTATGGGAGCAATCTTGGTCGGATTTTCAATACTTATGTTTGGTATGATATTAATGTCAAAATCAATGGCACCACTGGCTGATATGCCTAATTTTCAAAGTATATTAACAGCATTTACAAATCCGATTCTTGGAGTTTTAGTAGGTGCCATATTTACAGGTGTAATTCAAAGTTCAGCAGCAGCCGTTGGTATTTTACAAGCATTATCTCTAACAGGAAGTATTTCCTTTGGTATGGCTGTCCCAATTATAATGGGTATGAATGTCGGAACTTGTGTTACTGCATTAATTTCAAGTATTGGAGTAAATACTAATGCAAAACGTGTAGCAGTTGCTCATATTTCATGTAATATTTTAGGTGTAATAATTTGTTTACCTTTATTTTTCGTAGGTAATTATGTTCTAGAACACTATATACTAAATACTACAATAATAACTAATACAATAACACCTGTAGGTATAGCTTTATCTCACACAATTTTTAATATTGCAACAACAATTTTCTTATTCCCATTCATAAAACAAATCGAAAAACTTGCTGTAACAGTAGTTAAACCTCAAACAGACAAAGACGAAGAAAATGTATTTTTGGACGAAAGATTACTTGTTTCACCTTCCTTTGCAATAACAGAATGTAAAGCAATGACAGATACAATGGCCATAATGGCAAAGAAAAATCTTTTCCGTTCTATAAAAATGATAAACAATTACAGTCCTAAACGACTTGATAAAATATTGAGAAAAGAGCCTAGAATTGATACTTATGAAGATAAATTAGGCACATTTTTAGTTAAATTATCAAGTAAGGATATGTCTGAAAAAGACAGTAATGAAATATCAAAACTGCTTCACTCAATAGGAGATTTTGAAAGAATTGGCGACCATGCAATAAATATTTTAAAAGTAGCTCAAGAAATGCATGAAAAAGGAGTTCATTTCTCAGAAGAGGCAAAACAAGAGTTACAAATTGCGATAAATGCTCTATCTGAAATATCTGAACTTACAATTAAAGCTTTTTGTGAAAACGATACAGAAGCAGCAAAAAAAGTTGAACCGTTAGAACAAGTTATGGATATTTTAACAACAGAAATAAAAGACAGACACATAAAAAGACTTCAAGAAGGAAGATGTACAATAGAATTAGGATTTATGTTATCTGACATTGTAAATAATATTGAAAGGGTATCAGATCACTATTCAAATGTTGCAGCTTGTATGATACAAATTGAAGATTCTGCATTAAATACACATGATTATCTAAATGAAGTTAAAAATTCTGATTCAGCAGAATACAAACATGATTTTGAAATGTATAAAGAAAAATATTCTTTTTCTCACCTAAGTTCTGTCTAAATATTATACGATTGTGGAATAACTAAAAAAGCGCTCTTTTAGTATAGTAAATTACAAACTATATGAAAGGAGTACGATTATGAGTTTTAATCCACTTGAAGAAAAAGGCCTAAACCTTGAAAAACAAATAAGAACATGGCATGAAATAACAAAAATTCCGTTTAATAAAACATCTGTTGATTGCTATACCAGAACGAGACAAATTTTAATGAATGGTATAGAAGTTGAAGCTTGGGGTTTTAAGCACTTATTTTCAAGGATAAGCGCAGATGAAGAAACAAAAGGTCTAATTTCACAAATAAGAAGAATAGAAGACATGCAGCAGACAACTGTAAATTGGCTGACGCCGTCCGATCAAAACGTACTTGAAACAACATTAGGTTACGAACAAGTTGCTGTAGAATTAACCGCATGGCTTGCACAAAACGAACCTGATGAATATGTAAAAGAAACTTTTGATTTCGGACTTTTAGAAGATTTTGATCATTTGTACAGATATAGTCAATGGGCGTATTTAGAACACGGAATAAGTCCTAATTCAATCGTACAAAACAAAACAGATATAATAATAGGCCGACCAACACAATATCACCATAATTGCAACAAAGTAAGATTAAGAAAGCCTTATGATAAAAATACCGTAACACCACAAACCAGAGTGAATATATGTACACTTGTTTCTGCAGAACAACAAACACATAACTACTATGCAGAACACGGTATGGAATACGGAAACCAATGTATAAGAGAAACTTATGCCGAAATAAAAGATGTTGAAGAAGAACACGTTACAATGTATGAATCATTAATTGACCCTACAGAATCTTTATATGAAAAGCTTTTAATACATGAATTTACTGAGGTTTGCAACTACTATACCTGTATGGAAGATGAAATCGACACAAGACTTAAAAAACTTTGGGAACTATTCCTTGATTACGAATTAGGTCATCTACAAATTGCAGCTAAATTATTTGAAAAAAATGAAAACAGAGATGCAGAAGAAATAATAGGTACAAAAATTTTAATACCAAATAAATTCAAATCCCAAAAGGATTACGTTACAAAAATTTTAGAAAATGAAGTTTCAAAACGATTAACAGGAGAGATGGGATATATGGACAAAAACGATATAACAGAAAATTGGGGAAGTTATCCGGTACAAAAGGCCTTAAATTCAGAGGGTTCACCTTCTGAACGAGTTATAAAAATAATAAGTGCAACAAAAGGCAAAAATTTAGTAATCGCAGAAAAATCATTGAAAAATAAAGAATCAGAATTACTAAAAAAAGGACTTCAAGATACGCCTCAAGCACCTGATACTGTTACTGTGGAGGAACTAAAAGAAATGCAAAAAGAAAAAGACTTTGAATTTGAATGCAATTAAAATTATTATTTACATAAAAAAAAGACGCCAAGAGAACTTGGCGTCTTTTAAACATAAAATATTATTTATTTTTTAGCTGCTCTATCTTGTTCAATAATAATTTTTAGAGCATCAACAGCAACTCTTACTGCAGCAGAAGTATCTTCACTCATTTTTTGATCCATGCCTGCAGCTTCTCTTTCTTGATTCCAAATTACATGGAAACAAGAACCACATCTGCATTTCAAAGCATCAGCAACAACAAATAAAGCTGCTGATTCCATTTCCGAAGCTTTAACACCTAAACGTTTCCATGCTTCCCATTTTTGCAATAATTCATAAGAAACAGGCATTTTGTGAGGGCTATGTTGACCATAGAAAGCGTCTTTACATTGTACAACACCTGTATGAGTTGTTTTACCCATAGCCAAAGCTGCTTGTCTTAAAGCAACAGTTATATCAATATTTGCAACTGCCGGATATTCAATTGGAGCATATTCCATAGATGTATGTTCAAATCTTATTGCACCGGTAGCAACAACTATATCACCAGATTGGACATTTAAATCTATACCTCCGCAAGTCCCTGTTCTAATAAAAGTATCTGCACCAATATTATGTAATTCTTCCATAGCAATTGATGCTGAAGGGCCGCCAATACCTGTTGAACATACACTTACTTTTTCACCTAAAAGTGTACCTGTATAAATATTATATTCTCTATTTTGAGCAACGTGTTTTGCATTATCAAATAATGCTGCGATAGATTCGCATCTACCAGGGTCACCCGGTAAAATTACATATCTACCTACATCGCCTTCAACACAATGAATGTGGAATTGTTTTTCTAATTCTTGCATAAAATAAACACCTTTCTTATTTATTAGTATCTACAGAAAACTTTGTATACAAATAATATCAAAAAAAATCTATTTTGCAAGAATTTATTTATATCATATATTTGGTTTAAAAATCTCATAAGATAATGATTTTTTTTATATCGTGTAATATAATGGACTTATTATTATAAAGGAGATGGGATGAGAGAAGAACTTTTACTTATAATAGAAAAAAACAGCAGAATTGATTTAAAAGAATTAGCTGTTATTCTTGGAGTTTCTACAGAAGATGTATTAAATGAGCTTCAACAATTAGAAAAAGAAGGCATTATCTGCGGTTATCATACTTTAATTGACTGGGATAAAACATCAGTCGAAAAAATAAATGCTCTTATCGAAGTTAGAGTTACACCGCAAAGAGGACAAGGCTTTGATCATATAGCAGAAAGAATTTATAACTATCCTGAAGTTAAATCTGTTTATTTAATTTCAGGAGCTTATGATCTATTGGTAACATTAGAACAAAAATCTCTAAAAGAAATTTCTGCTTTTGTTTCGGATAAATTATCTACACTTGAAAGTGTATTAAGCACTGCAACACATTTTATTCTAAAAAAATATAAAGACCACGGAACAATTTTAGAAAAAAAACACACAGAAGATGAAAGAGAAATAATGATATAATGAGCATTCCAATTTCAAAAACAATACAAGATATAAAGCCTTCAGGTATAAGAAAATTTTTTGATATAGTATCCGAAATGAAAGATGCAATATCTCTTGGTGTTGGAGAACCTGATTTTGATACACCATGGCATATAAGAGATGAAGGAATTTATGCCTTTGAAAAAGGTAAAACTTTTTATACTTCTAATTCAGGATTGAAAGATTTAAGAATTGAAATTTCAAATTATATAAAAAGAAAACAAGGTTTAAACTACTGTCCAGACGGAGAAATTCTTGTTACGGTAGGCGGTTCGGAAGCAATAGATATAGGCTTAAGAGCAATGATAAATGAAGGTGATGAAGTTATAATCCCGCAACCTTCATATGTATCATATGAACCTTGCGCAAGACTTGCAGGTGCAAAACCTGTTATTATAGATTTAAAAGCCGAAAATGAATTTCGATTAACAGCGCAAGAACTTGAAAATGCAATTACGGATAAAACAAAAGTTCTTATTTTGCCTTATCCTAATAATCCGACAGGCGCAATTATGGAAAAATCTGATTTAGAAAAGATTGCAAAAATTATAAAAGAAAAAGATATTTTTGTATTATCTGATGAAATTTATTCTGAATTAACTTATTCTGAAACACCTCACGTATCCATTGCAAGCTTGGACGGAATGAGAGAAAGAACCCTTCTGATAAATGGTTTTTCAAAGGCGTACGCTATGACAGGATGGAGATTAGGTTATGCTTGCGGACCAAAAGAACTTTTAACACAAATGACAAAAATTCATCAATATTGCATAATGTGTGCGCCTACAATCAGCCAATACGCTGCTGTTGAAGCACTAAAAAACGGTGATGACGATGTTAAAACAATGAAAATGTCTTATAACCAAAGAAGAAGATTTTTATTAAACGCATTTAAAGAAATGGGTTTAGAATGTTTTGAGCCATTTGGCGCATTTTATGTATTTCCTTGTATAAAAAAATTCGGAATGACAAGTGAAGAATTTGCTACAAGATTTTTGGAAGAAGAACACGTTGCAGCTGTTCCAGGGACAGCTTTCGGAAACAGCGGTGAAGGCTTTTTAAGAATTTCTTATGCTTATTCATTGGAAACATTAAAAATTGCCATGGAAAGATTAGCCCGATTTATTAATAAATTAAATAAATAATTTTGGCAAAAAAAAAATAGCAAGTATATTTCGGCTTGCTATAAAAAGTTAAATCATATCTTGTTAGCATGCATGCTATCACATGCTTTTTTAATTTGTCAACATGAAAACAACATTTCATGTAAAACGAGATTATAATTGAATTATAAGCCATTTTCTATTTAAATTTTTGTTATTTTTGCATGACAATTATTCTTCAAAATTTATAACAACAATTTCGGGCACACATAAAAATCTTATTGGTAATTTACTAGTACCAATACCTGAAGTTACAACCATTTTTTTGTTATTTTCTACAAAAACACCCATTGCATATTTTGTACCGAATTCAGAAGGACAATATAAAGCTCCGACAAAAGGAAATCTTACCTGGCCACCATGCAAATGTCCAGCAAGAGTTAAATTTACTGACTCAGGTACATCTTTAAAAACATCAGGAGCGTGGGTTAAAAGTATTTTAATTCCATCAGTATTTTCAAGAGCTTTAGCCACATTAGGATGACCTGTTTTTAAATCTTCAACCCCAGCTATATAAATTGTTTTATCCTTTATTTGAACAGATATATTATCGTTAGAAAGAACCTTGATACCAACTTTTTCAAGTTCAGCCGTAACATAATCATTACCTCTGTAAAAATCATGATTTCCTAAACTTGTATAAAATCCGTAGTTTGATTTTAATTCTTTGAGATACTTTGTTATTTTTGTAAGAGGCAATGTTGTTTTATTTTTGTATCCTGAAAAAAAATCTCCGGTAGACAAGATTAAATCGGGGTTTTCGTTGTTTATAAGCTTTACAATTTTTTGCAAACGCTTTTTTTCATAAAATTTTATATGAAAATCACTTGCAAAAACTATTTTTATTCCTTTCAAGTCCTTGTCTTTTAGTTTTAATCTTTTAATAAAAAGCAGATGAGGTTCTACGAGCAACCAAACAACTAAAACTATACAAATAAGTATTACCAAATTAAACATAAATAAATTATAAAGGGTTGGATTTTAATTTCCAACCCTTTGTAAATTATTCTTGAACTAATTTATTAATTCTGTTGCAAAAAGCTTCTGCACTCAACGGTTTGCCCGTAATATTTGTCAATATTTCATCATCAGTTTTAGAACCACCATATTTAAACAAATTTTCGTCCAAATATTTTGAAGTTTCTTTGTTTTCTGTTAATTTTCCTAATTTTTCTGTTAAGCCATCATATAATTGAGCTTTTATTAATGATGCTCTAAAATAATTTTGATAATATGCTGGATGAGATAAGTAGTGAGGGATTGTTGCCCATTCATTTGTAGCTTCATCTTGTTCACTTCTTCCTTTGTATTTTACACCCATATCTTTCCAAAGTTGTTTTAAATCCTGATCAGGATTTTTGTACATATTACGTTCAAAATCTATTATAGCCATACTTGAACCAACAAAAGTTGATTCTTCTTTGCCAAGAGATTTAGCAAATTTTTCATTAACTTCAGGAGACAATTTATCTTTAACAAGACCTTCTGTTCTAATCATATCACCCATCATCATTGCAACAGCCTCTGTCATTGTGCTTGTTGTATCTTGTTCCATATAAGGCAATGTATCATCTGTTTTTACAGTAAATACAGAATGTCCAAGTTCATGCATTAGAGTATCAACACTTGAAGCATTATTTGTTAAATTTGCCAAAATTCTTGCATCTTTTCCCGGTTTTATAGGGAATGAAAAGCCATGAGTATTTTTATTTTCACGAGGGAAAAGGTCTAATTTTATAGGTAAATTATCTATATCATAACCCATTCCGGCATAAGCTTTTTTAGAAATTTCTACGACTTCTTCTTTTGTTTTTATTTGGTCATTTACAAGTTTTTCAGGATCTTCACCTGCTAAATATCCGTAATGATAGCTTTTTAATTCTTCAGGTTTTACACCAAAAGCTTCTGATAAATCTTTTTTAATATCATTCATAACTTTTTTATTAGAATCTTTTGTATTTTTTGCAACGTCATCTAATAATTTGTCCAATTCTTCTGGTTCGATATCATAATCTTCTTTTAATTTCATATCAAAGTAATTATCGTACCCTTTTTTCTTAGCAAAATCATTTCTCATTTTTACTAATTCCACTAAATCATCAGCTATTAAATCTCCTGATTTAATTTTCGCATCAGCAGCTTTTTTACGTATTTCAGGATTTTTTTCTGTTTCCATAATCTTACTTATTTCTGCTTTTGAAACAGGTTTATCATCAATCATCATTTGGTAAGAATTTAATTTTTGAGAAATTTCATTTTCTTTTTCATTCATAGCTTTCATTTCTTCTTTAAATTCAATACCGTCTCCGAAAGCTGAAGTCAAATTACGAAGCTGTTTTTGAAGTTTTTTATCTTCAACACCGCCATTATCATTTATTTCTTTTAGTTTTTCATATATTTTAGGACTATCATAAAATTCTGTTGCCTTATCTTGAGCAGCATTCATTTTTGCAAGATTTTCTTCACTACTTTCTGTATAAAAATCCCAACATGCTTCCTCTGATGCAGACATCAACGGTTCCATATCTTTTGAAATTTCTTCTCTTAATTCAATAAATTTTTCATCATTAGTTTTAATAGGTTGAGTTACCCCAGAAAAACTTACACTATCCATAGGCATTGGCTTTGTTTTTGGATATGGATTCACATTTTGTTGTTTATTCGTAATTTTAAGATTTTGCATAAAGTTGTTTATTTTCATATTTTTCCTTTCTTCTGGAATATATAAATGCAGTAAAAATATTATTTGCCAAAATAATATTTTATTTTTAACAAATTTTTACTGACTTAACTGTTTTGTCCCAAATATTTTTGTTGAATTAATTTCTTTAAAGCTCTTGAATACGGTGCTTTTGGCTCTATTACAAGAACTTTATCAAGAGATTCTATAGCACTTTCATATTCACCTAATTGTTTTTTTACTACCGCAGAATAATAATGAGCATCAATAAAATTTTCATCTAAATCAGTAGCTTTTTCAAGTAAAGAAAGAGCCTCTCTGTATTCTATTTCAGATTTATCTTCAAAGGCTAATATTGCTTGAGCTTTATTATAATACGCATCAACCATTTTATTATCAAGTTTTATAGCTTTTTCATAATTTTCGTATGCCGCACGAAGTTCATTTAAGTTATGGTAAGCTATTGCTTTTGAAAAATAAGTAAGTGCATTTTGAGGATTAAGTTTTTGAGATTTTTCCAAAACTTCTAAAGCTTCTTCAAATTTGCCTTGATTAGTTTTGTCTATACCTTCATTTAAATAAAATTTATAATCTTGTTCAGTCATCTCAATCCTCTTAACTTTATACTCAAATTGTACTCAAAATTAACATTTTTTACAATCAAAACTTATATAGACTGTGTTAAAGATTGTAAAAGTTTAAAAAATTTTTGTAAATTATAAACTTGAGAGGTTTTGTATAATTAGTAGTGCAAAAGGAGAATAATTAAATGGGAACAAAGGGTATATCCGGAATTTCGCCCAAAGAGCCGGAAGGTATAAAAAAACAACAAAAAAAATACCAAATAGAAGAACCCGTTTCTATATACAATGATAAAACACTTACTGAACAACAAGTAAATTTATCAAAAAATAAAAGGATAGGTAGTGCCTATGACAAACAAAAAACAGTTATGTATCTAATGGCACTAAGAACAGGTACCCTTGCAAAACATGCAGGATTACCGGTTGCTGGTGACTTATTAGATTTAAGCCTTATGCCTAGAGAAGAACGGGCGCAAGCAATGCGTGAACGTGGAGGACAAGTTTTAACAGGGCAAGAGGCCAAAATAAAAATAGAATCTCTTGGCATAAAAGAAGGTTCAGGAGGACATTCTACAGCTGAACAAATGAAAATGGAAACTTTAATATTTCCTTCAGATAGTGATGAAACAAAAGTTTGCAATGACAATAAATTACTGCAAAGTAAAGTTAAAGAATGGGCAAAAAATGGAGCGCAAGAAGGTGCAATTATAGGCTTTAACACAGCAGATTCCGGTAGTATGGATTTAAGACTTGGCATTGGTTATTCTAATATAGTTGGTCTTCATGTATCTGCAGATGGACAATATGCAGAAGGCTTTGTTGAAGATGTTTATGATTATGATCCGTACTATAATAAAGGTAAAGCTGATGGCGGAAATTTATTTAAAAGAATAAGAAGCGCCGCAGTTGAAAAGTTAAATGACATGGCTGTTTATTTACAAGATGAAGGTAAACTCCAAACTTATAGATACTTAGTTCCTATTAAAGTTAAAATAAAATAATTTAGATACTAATCAGAAGCCATATTTTATGGCTTTTGTATTATTGTTTAAAGACTTATTCCAGCCATTTAGTATCATCAGAACCTTTTTTGGTAACAACAATAGCAAATCTTCGATATTTATGAGGCAGAAAATCACTTATAATTTCGCCTTTTCCCACATACGGTATTGCACAAGCTTCAAGTAACTCTTTTTGTATGTCATATTCAACTTCACTTTGATTAACAATAAACATTTTTCCACCAGTTTTTAATGAAAAATAGGCATGCCAAAGCATTTCTTTTGGTTTGTATAAATCCAATGGAAGCCCCCATCTCATGTGAGGATATTCTCTGACAAAAGGTAAAAACCAAGTTATATAATCAAATTTTTCATCATATTTCATAAAATCTTTTGGAATATATCGCGTATTTTTTAAATCACGTTTATAGAATTTTGCAACTTCATATCGTGAAAATAAATTCCAATATAAGCGATAAGCATCTACTTCTATCCCTTTTAATTCAAGATTATGACAATATTTTTGAAAGAAAGTATATTGCCCTCTCACATAACACCAGTTTTTACATCCTATATCTAATACATTTATTGATTCATACGGATTTATTCTAAAATATTTATCCAAAACATCAAGCATATATAAATTTTCTTTATAATTTAGTTGCGTCATATTTGACATAAACTCAAAATTGTATTTCTTTTTTAAGTCATTTTCTCGCTGTTTTAATTCATCACCAAAAAGATTTGATAAATTTTCAGAAGTTTCTTCATAATTTTGAAGAGAAAACTTTAATTTTTTTCTCAAGAAAAAATCTATTTTATTTTTTAAATTATAAAAAATTTTCATATAATCATTATATAATTAAAATATGGATTTAAAAAATATAAATAAAAATATACTAATTTGGTGTTTCTTTGTATTCTTAGGATGTTTAATTGTAAGAGTCTATACACTTTCACTCAAACAAGATTTACATGAAGATGAAGCACTTAATATGTTACTTTCCAATTATTCAGAAACCTTCTGGACAGATTTACCTGAAATAAATAAAAAATTTACAGGTAAAGAATTAAAACAAATGACATATTGGA
Source organism: uncultured bacterium (assembly GCA_902783785.1). Classification (GTDB taxonomy): domain Bacteria; phylum Cyanobacteriota; class Vampirovibrionia; order Gastranaerophilales; family Gastranaerophilaceae; genus UBA791. Next base: position 39,072 of record CACZSH010000091.1, read on the forward strand.
ATAATGAAAGTTTAAAAGATACATTGTCGGATATAAAAAATTTATATATTTATGCAAGAGATGATAGTCATTCAGATATTTACTACATATTGACACGAATAGCTTTTGCAAATGAAAATGAATTCAGTATTAAAAGTACCATTTTGAGAGCTGGTATTTTAAATTTAATACTATTTTCTCTGTCTTTCTTTTTTATGTACAAATTACTGGCAATTTTGTTTAAAAATAATTTTAAATTAGTAGCGTTTGGCCTTTTTGTTGCTTTTTTTAATACGGCGGCAATTTCTACAACATGCTATTTTCGACCATACCAACTCCAACAAGCTGCCTTTATACTGGTAACATATTATTTTGTAAAACTTCTTTTAGACGAAAAGACAAATATTTATAAAGCTTCTTTTGCTATATCTTTAGCTTTTTTATCAGGTTATTATTCACTAATTTATGTGAGTATTTTTGCAGTTGTACTATTTATAAAAAATATCAATAAAAAATTATTATTTAAAATTGCAGGACTTTCAATCCTTTTCACAACACTTTTTTATCCAATATATTTTTTCGGAATAATAAGTTATAGAGCAACAGAAATTTTAGAAATTTCAAATCGTTTTTTGAAAAATCTTTATTATTCTTGTATTAATTTTCCTCTAATTTATTTAAAATATCTATTTTCACTTTCTCTATTAATATATTTGATTTATCTTATGATAAAAATTTATAAAAAAGGGTTAAAAACAAATGATTTTTCAAAATTAATACCACTAATATTTTGGTTAAACTTTTTATGGTCTGTAATAGTAATTCTCATAGCCCCTTATAAACTTTTAAGATATATCATGCCTGCTTTTCCATTAATGGCATTGATTATACCTTATATTATAAATCATTTTAAAAAGACCATGATTCCTATAAGTGTAATTACACTTATTTTTGGTCTAAATTACTATTTTGCAATAGAATTTTATAAAAATCCAAAAATTGGTAAATATATCCCTTTTATTTCCAAATTAGATTTTTTAAAAAATACTCAAGTTGATAACTTTTTATTTGAAGAAAATAAATTGCAAACTGTATATATTTTGAAAGACAAAACTAATCCTACAATGGGAGAAATTTTAAAAATATCAGAGCTATTACCATATTTTGAAAACGAACAAAATTATATATTTATAAATCCAAATACAAAAATTGATGACAAACAATTTTATATTCTTGTACCGAAAAAACCTATTAATAAATATTTTCAACTTGCTCAACCATATTATGAAAATTACACAAGATTGAATTTTCAAAATGCCTCTGAATCTTATGCTTGCATTGAACTACAAAAATAATAAATTATAGTTAAATATTGTAAATAATTAGCAAAAAAGATGGCAAATTTTATTTTTAGGGCATTTAAAACAAATGTAGGCAGGTAAATTTTTATTTAGTTTTGCATGTTAAAAATAGGAAATCCACAAACACTAAACAATATATATGCAAATAAAGTTTCTTTCAAAAATATAGAAAAGAAACCATTATTATCTGCAACAAATCCTATTGAAAAAAGAGAGAATATAATCAGTAATATCTATTACATGCCTGTATTTATGGGTAATAACTGCACAAAAAACCATAAAGTAGGTATAAATACGGCACGAGAAATGCATGATTTAATTATTTATAATATTGGCGCAATTGATAAACCTGAATTTAACAAAGAATTAAACAATATAACAGCAAAAACAGTATTACCAGCTTTAAATAAATACGAAGAACTATCTAAAAAACATACACCTCTGATGATAGATATAATAACAGAAAGAGGTGCATCTAGATATTCAAGAAAAAATGCCTCTGAAAGAATATTTGATGCTCTTAGTGAAAAAGGGACTGAAGTTGGAATAAACACAAAACCTCATAAAGAACTATTTAAAAAAGAATTAGACAAGCAATTTGACAAATTTATTGTAAACCCTGACAAATTAAATATAATGACAGAAGGATTAAAACAAGGAATTTACAATAAAAAAGAAATAACAAAAGAAGAAAAAAAAGCTCTTTTAAATTCAGATAAAAAGAACTTTGAAAAATATACAATTAATTTACTTTCAACTAAAGGAACAAATGCCTTAAAAAGTTTTACAGAACAAACTAATGCAAACGGAATGTTTGGTAAAATTGCAGAACAAGTAAGTAAATTGTGGAATTCAAACAATATAGAACCATTAGTACAAAAAGATATAGAAAAATATAATAAAGATGTATATAATTTACGTGCCGCACGAAATCATGAAGACTTTAAAAATACGTTTAAAAATATTTTTAAAGTAGATTATGACGAAGAATTAATAGCAAAATGCAAAGATAAAGAAAACTTATTACAAACAGCAATATTGACAAATGCAAAGATAAATTTCTTTGAAGATACTTTTAAAGATCTTTTAGGAGATAGACCTCTTGAAAATAAAGTAAAAGTATATACATCAACAGGTATGCCTATTTGTAATATTCAAGAAACAAAAAAACAAGTATACGAAAAAAATTATAAATTATTCTCAAAATTCTTAGGAAACAATGATGAAGAACAAGGTACAAAAATCTTAGAAAATAAATTTAAAGAATATAAATTAAAACCAAATGCAACAATGGAAGAAAAATATTCCGTAATGCAAAAAATGGCAAAAAAAGAATTTAAACAACTAAAATATGAATCAAAAGCTATAACAAAAGGCAAAAATCTTGATGGAATAAAAAAAGAATATGTAAATAGTTACTATGCTGCTTTTGGTACAGAAAATGATATTGCAAAAAGAGTATCTGACTACAATATTTCACAAAAATTAGGACAATCAGCAGCAGAAAGTTTAATTTTAAGCCCAATTGTAATTGGTATAGGAATAGCAACAGGCGGAACAGGTTTAATACCGGCATTAAAAAGCGGGGTAATTACTACAGGTTTAAACTTAGCAGCATATTCAGCAGACAGAATGATGTCTAAAAATGGAATGACAAAAGAAGATATATCAAAAGTGGTAGCTTTTTCAATTCTTGACGGTTCAACTTCTGTAGCAAGTGCTTTAGCTTTAGATGGTATAAAATTTTTCACATCATCAATCTTCAACGGAACAACAGCAGCGGCAAAAACAGCAGCAAAAATAACAGAAATAGGATTATTAACAGCAGCAGAAACGACAAATGATGCTATTGTACAAAAATATATAACAAGTAAAGTTGAAATAGACGGAGTTGCATATTCTGCGACATTCTCTCTTGCAGGTCAATTATTAGACATTGTAAGACTTGCTAAAAAATAATAATTAATTGTCTTAAACTTGAAAATAATGTATAATTAACGCATGGACAATAAAAATAAAACACAAGTCATAGTAGTAGGCGCAGGTCCTGCAGGGATAAGTGCAGCAATAACCGTTGCAAAAGCCGGAAAAGAAGTTATTCTTATTGAAAGAGGTAATTTTTCAGGAAGCAAAAACATGTTTGGTGGAGCAATTTATACTCAACCGACAAAAGAAATCTTTCCGGATTTTGAAACGTCTGCACCTTTAGAAAGAAATAATATAAAGCATAACTATACAATTTTAACGGAAGATGAATCGACTTCCATAACATACAGAGATAATACAGAACATTCAAACAGCTATACAGTGATTCGTTCAAAATTTGACAGATGGATGAGTGAAGAAGCTAAAAAAGCAGGAGTTATCCTTGTAACACAAACTGTTGTCAGAGAATTAATAGTAGAAAATAAAAAAGTAGTAGGTGTAAAAACAGAACTGGAAGATTATTACGCAGATATTGTAATTCTTGCTGATGGGGTAAACTCGCTTTTGGCAAAACAAATAGGATTAAGAAAAGATTTTGACCCAAAAGATGTAGCTCTTGGAATAAAAGAAGTTATAAAAATAGGCAAAGATAAAATTAATGAAAGATTTAACCTAAAAGATAATGAAGGCTGCATAACAGAAATCTTTGGATATCCTATGTTGGGACAACTGGGACTTGGATTTATGTATACAAATAAAGATACAATCACTCTTGGTCTTGGTATAACATTGAGTGAATTAATTTCACATAAAATAAAACCTTATGAACTTTTGGATAAATTAAAAGAACACAAAACTATTGCACCATTAATAGAAGATGGTGAATTGATAGAATATTCTGCACATTTGATTCCGGAAGGCGGATATAAAAAAGTACCAAAGCTTTATGACAACGGCGTAATGATTGTTGGAGACAGTGCAAGCCTTGTTAATAATTTACATTGGGAAGGAACAAACCTTGCAATGTTATCAGGTAAGTTTGCCGGCGAAACTGCTATTTTTTCATTGGACAAAAATGATTTTTCTAAAAAAACTTTATCTTTATATAAGAAAAAACTTGATAAATCCTTCATTATGAAAGATTTAAAATCATATAAAGATTTAATGCCAATAATGCACAAACAAAGTAAATCATTTTTAGATTACTACTTGCGTAAAATAAATAAATTCTTTAAAATGTTTACAGAAACTAACAGTATTTCAAAAAGAAATAATTTTCATAAGTTTATCTTTGAAACTATTACAGAAAGAAATATTTTTGAACTGTTAAAAGATGGTCTGCATATTATAAAACTTTTGTGGGGAATACTAAAATGAACATAGATGACAGATTGGCAAAAGTAAAATATGTAAGTGATGAAGAAACACATTTAAAAATAAATCAAGAAAAATGCAATAATTGCGAAATGAAAGTTTGCACTTATATATGTCCTGCAAATGTTTATGAATGGAATAAAAAAGAAAATAAATTAACAGTAAATTATGAGAACTGTTTAGAATGCGGAGCATGCAGAATAGCCTGCAGTGAAAAATGTTTAGAATGGCAATACCCAAAAGGTATATGCGGAGTAACGTACAAATTTGGATAACGGAGGCAGAAATGAAAGAAGAATACAGTGAACAACAAAGACGTTGGTATGATAAAGATCCTGTTTTATCACAAGCAATGAAAACATTAGAAATGTCTGATGACGGAACACAAATAAAAATAGCTTTAAATTTAATAAAAATAATTATTGAACATAATATAGAAAATGAAAAATTTGAAGCTGTAGAAGATTTATTAACAGCAGTAGAAACAGGAAAAAGCGATAGTAGAAATGGCAGATGGTATGATATAGATAATACCTTAAAAACAGCAATGAACATGTTACAAAATTGTCCTGAAGCAACACAACATCTCATTGCAAAAGAAATGGCAAAAATGGTTGTAACAAAAATAAAAGAAGACGAAGATAGCCTTGATTAATCTTCAGGAGAAGCTTTAAACAGCATATAATATCTAAAGTCTCCGTAATAAACAACAAAAGAGTAAAACTCATTATCCATTTCATCAAATTCTAAAAATGTCTTTGGAGCAGCTGCGCGTTTTGATGATTTTGAAATTCGTCCAACCCCTTGAATGAATTTTATATGAACTTTTTGCGTAAAAGTTAATTTAGGCTTTGGTAAATGAGTTTTATAAAAGTCAATAGGTACTATTTCTCTAAGATAACAAGGGATATAGTACTTAACTTTGCCATTATCTTTAAATAAAACATACCATTTACCTTTGTGTTCTCTTGGTGTGAGATTGTAATACCCTGGTTCAATTGTAATATTTTTAAAATAAATTGGCGAATTAAGTCTAAACAAAGGATACGGAGTGTAAGCATAATTTTGCATATCATAATATTGTTCAGGATCAACATCATGAATATATGAAAAATCAGCCGGCTCTATATTTTTGTATATTCTAACAGGATCACCAACGACCTCTGCTGAAAACACAGGAAGATTAATAAATAAAATTACAAATATAAAAATCTGAAAAATATATTTCATAGCAAGTACATTATTAATGCAAAAAACTAAAAAGACAACATCTATCTAGCGGACTTTTTCAATTTAAAGTTTATAATAAATATATTCATCATTTTCGAATAAAGGTTTGGATAAATAATTATTTAAAATTATAGAAAGTGAAGACCTATATTCTTTTCTAAAAGCTTTTTTACTAACTAAAACACCGGAAAAACCTGCTTTTTTAATTTCTTTAAAAATTACGGCGAAGTCTTTTCCATTAAGACTTCTAAACCACATATCAACATCTCTGCCTTTCATTGCGCCATAGCTCCAACGTAGTTTATCAGAAACAAGATAAGGCTTTAAATACTCATAGTCTTCTAAATCCACAGTACCACCAGATTCAGGATACACAATATATGGCAATTGAAAAATCATTGCGCCATCAGGATTAACTGATTCTATATTTTTTATAAATACTTTAAGTTGCGAATAATACTCCTTATTGCTATTGTAATTTATCAATAATGAAGCATCCGTAGGAATCATATCTCGTATTCCCAGTAAAGTTATAAACATTATAAAAATAAAAAATAAAAATCTATGATTTTTAATAAAATGTCTGAATAACATTTGAAATAATACTGCAAAAACCAATAAAGAAATGAATAGAATAAAAATGCTTATTCTGTTATAACTTCTCATAAAAGGACAAAATGTAAAAGAAATAAAACTAGAAAAAGAACCGACAGTTCCTAGTAAAAGAGCAGAAAATACTAAAACTCCAGATTTACTATACAAATTTAAATTTAATTTTCTAATAAAAAGAAAATAAAATAATATACTTATAAAACCAATTACACCTAAAATACCTAATGAGGCGGAAGTATTTTCATTAATCAAAAATTTTCCCAAATTATATTGTTCTTTAAAGGAAGCAAATAAAAAATGATTATCAACAGGTAATAACATTTGAACTATCTTTAAACCATAATTTTCAGCAGCTATAAAATTTCTAACAATAGCTTCACTGTTAACACCATGTTGAATTCTATACATTATATACGGTATAGCATTCAAAAAAAGCACAATTAAATTAAAGAAAATCATTATCAATGAACTAAAAACTGTATAAATATTTTTTCTGTAAAAATACGAACTAATAGTCGCAATAACGATAAAATATAAATAAAAATATTCATAATAAATAACAGACATTGCTCCCAAAGCTAAAACAAAACAAGTAATAACAGCTTTTTTATTTTTAATATCTAAAAGCCATTTATTATCGTGTTTTACAAAAAATAAAGGCTTTTTTGACCATATCCAAAAAACAGTTAAAATCATCAATGGAATCATATAATAAGAAGAATAAAGAATATGATTGACTCCTCTAAGAACATGATACGAAGAAAATGAAAATAGTAACGAACAAGAACCGGCAATCAAAGAATTAATTTTAAAATATCTAAAAACATAATATGAAGTAAATGTTATAAAAACATACGTAAGTAAATAATAAATATGAACACCTTTTATAAAATCACTACAAAAAAAAGATATAAATTTTATAAAGATATAGTACAAATTAACATCAAATTGAGGATAATCAGCCAAAATACTAATACCTGGAGCTCCTAAAAAACTATTTTTTGGAATTTGAAATGGTAAAAACTGATTAGTAAAAATACCTTTTGCTCCAGAATAAACAGATAAAGCATCACCACCAAATTTGATAGGAACACTTAAATCAATAAAAAAATATCCTAAAAATAGATTTAAGATTATTATTGTCAAAATAAATAAATATATATAGGGTAAGAACTTTTTGATAATTTTATTCATACTATAGAACCAAATAATAAAATTTTGATTATCGGACTTTATTTTCTTCATGATTTATAAGTCGTTTAATGTTGTCTTTATGAAGAATAGTGATATAAAGAGCGCCTACTACACAATAAATAATATAAGGAATAGGTTTGTCCAAAATATACATCAAACAAGGTGCTACCCAAACGGCAATAATAGAACCGACTGAAACATATCTTGAAAAATATGTAATAATAGCCCAAATAAGAGCCACAGAAACACCTACAATCCAATTTAGAGCAATAATTGTACCAATACCTGTTGCTACTGATTTACCACCATGAAATTTTAAGAAAATCGGTTTACTATGTCCTAGAATTACTGCAACTGCAGCAATAACTGGTAAAAGCCCTAAAAGTGGAAACTCAATCAGTTTTGCCGCTAAAACAGGAATAATCCCTTTAATACCATCAATTAAAAGAACAATTATAAACCATTTAAAACCTAATACTCTTTTAACATTTGTAGCACCTGTAGAACCAGAACCAATAGTCCGAATATCTTTATTCGCCAAAAGTTTAACAACAACATAACCCGTAGGGAAAGAACCAATTAAATATGCTCCGACAAAAACTACGACAGTTATTAAACTATATAAAACAATTAAATTATCCAACATAAAAAACTCCTAAACAAAATAATAAGTGAAACTAATTTAGCATAAATAACATTAAAAGTCGATTTTGTAACATACTTACATAACAAAAAAGTTAAACATATTTATAATGAATAAATATAAATTTAATATGTTAAGACATTACCTATTTTTTATACTTGGTTAAATCTGAATTTTTATCAACAATTAGCTCCGGATATTTTTCTCTCGTTCTTTTTGAATCATTTTCATTCAAATCTAAAGAAGCTCTAAATGCTTCTTCCATTCCATACCCTATTATTGCATTATAATGAGGGATTTTTTCCCATGTTTTTTTATATATTTCCATTGCATTTTCAACAGTATCTACAAAACCAAGCCACGGATCAACTACATAAGCATTTTTTCCATATCTTTCTTTTAGGTTATCCCAAGGTTCATTATTTTTATTATCTAAATCACCATTTACTAAAATAAATGTATGATCCAGCCCATATGAACTTCTAAATTTAGGATCTGTATATCCGACAAGTTTAACTGTTGAAATATTTTTAACTCCATTTGCATTTAATGCTATTTCAGCAAGTTTTGCCGTTTAAAAACAATTTGCTATTGGTGAACCATCTGTATTAACATTTTTAATAAGATTATCTATAAATTTTGTTTTGTCATTTGTGCTTGGATAATTATTTCTCAAAGTTTCAAGATGTTGTTGTTTTTCATTTAGCCAAGCTCTTTGTGCTGAAGTAGGCTTTGAATGAAAGGTGTACTTAACTTTACTCGGAGAAATAAAACAGTACTTATTTTTCATATTATTCATTATTGCTTCAGCATATTCCATTTCAGCATTCAAATTTTTTGAAGATTTATCATCGGATGCCTTTACCTTACCATTAAAATTTATTGGTAAATATCCTCTGTCCAATACTCTAAAAGGATTTTCTGCCGACGCACTACTTTGAACAGAATAATGTCTATCATTCTTTTTATAACTTATTTCATGAGAAATATTAATATTTGATTGACACGATTTTATAGAACTTAACTTTGTATATATACACAACCTACAATAGTTTAAAGTTAAAAATTCTTATAAAATTACTTAAGTATATTAATTTGTAATTTTTTTTTTACAAATTAAAATTTAAACCTAAAAAACTATTTGATTTTGCTATAATGAATGAGATATTAGTGTTATATTTAATAAAAAAAAGAAAAATATAAAACCATTAAATGAGTACATTGAACATACTTTATTAAAACAAGATGTAACAAAAGAAGAAATTAAAAAAGCTTCTGAATTATGCATAGAAGGTGGAGCTAATATTGTTAAAACTTCAACAGGTTTTGTTAAAAACGGTGTAGGAGCAAAGCCTGAAGATGTAAAAATCATGCATGATACAGTAGCTTCTCATGGATTAATGGTAAAAGCTTCAGGTGGTGTAAAAAACAGAGAAGAAGCTTTAGCTGTAATAGAAGCTGGTGCTGATAGAATTGGAACAAGTTCAGGAGTAAAAATTGTTTCATAATTGCTATTATTTTAAGATAACCTACTGCAAATAATATTTGCAGTAGGTTATCTTAAAATTTTTACTTATACTTATATTCCCAATTAAAAATTATTCCAATATTTTTTTATCTGAAAATACAAGAGGAACCCCGACTTCTTTTTCTAAACTTGCAGCTGCAGTATTATAATTTAACATAGCATTATAAAAATCTAATCTTGCGTTCAAATATGTATTTTCACCATCTTTTAATTCTATTGCATCACTAACCCCTGCTTTATATCTTCCGGTTACTTGACGATATTGTTCTTTTGCCTCATCAAGTGCCAATTTTGCAATAATGATAGATTCTTTTGCAGTTTGCAGCTCTATATAATTCTGCTTAACCTTCAAATATATATTATTTTTTTTATCTTCATAATCCGCAATTGCTTTATTATATTGAGCTTTTGCTTCATCTATCTGTTTTTTTACTTTCATCATGTTAAGTCCTGAATATTCCAACTGCAAACCAACTTGTCCGGAACTTATATCGTATTCACTACCTCGACCATTAGAATAACTTCCGTAAATTCCCAAATCAGGAGTATAATTTCTTTTTTTAGCTCTTAAATTCATTTTGGCAGCTTCAGCTGCTTTCATTGTTGAAATTAACTCAGGTCTTACATCATAAGCTGTTTGAATTAAATTTTCAAACGTTTCATCATATTTATTTAATGTTAATTCATCAGATAATTCATAATTAGTATATTCAGGGATTCCCATAATTTTAGAAAGTTGCACTTGCGCAAGTTGTAATACATTTTTTGCTTTTACTAAATTTAATTGAGCCTTTCCAAGATTATATTCTGCTGTCACAACATCTATTTTCGCTTTTTTACCTATATCGTAAAAAGCCTGAGCTTGACTTAATTGTAGTTCATAATCTTTTACCGTATCTTCATATACCTTAACTTGAGCTTGAGCAAAAAGAATATTAAAATATGTAGATTTTATATTATAAATAATAGAATTAATATTTTCCTTTGTATCCTCTTTTTTAGATTCATAAGTTCTTTTTGCATAATCAGCCTGTGCCTTTGTTTTACCAAAATCAAAAAGCAACATATCGGCTGATACTGTTGGGAAATACCCCATATTATATGTCATACTTTGATAAGGATTATTATTACCCGAATATGAATCACTATTTCTTGAAACATCAATACCAACGCTCAACTCTGGGAAAAAATTTGCCCATGCCTGACCTATTTTTGATTTATAAATTTGTTCATTATATATTGATGATTTTATGCTTGGATTATGTTCTATAGCAATATTTACACAATCTTTCAATGAAAAAACAGAATGTGTTTCATTTGTATATTCAATATTTGTATTTTTTTTCGAATTTTTATTTTTTTCTGTTATAGCATAGGCATTTTGTGTAAACAAAATACAAATAAATAATAGTAAAAAAATCTTTTTATATAATTTCATCATCTTGCTCTCTTTTATTATTAAAATATTTATCAACAAAATCCTGAACAATAACATAAAACGCAGGAGTCAAAACAGTACCTAAAGTTGCAGCAGTAAGCATACCACCGATTACCGTTGAGCCAACAGAAATTCTGCTGTTTGCACCTGCACCGGATGCAAATAACAACGGCAATATACCTAATATAAATGCAGCTTCTGTCATCATTATTGCTCTAAATCTCAATAATGCAGCTTGAATAGCAGCTTCTTGAATAGATAAACCATTTTTTTCGTGTTCATCCATTGCAAATTCAACAATCAATATTGATTGTTTTGCAGCTAAACCGATTAATGTTATTAATCCAACTTGTGAATATAAATCCAATGATTGACCAATCATCAATTGGAAAATTAATGCACCAACAAGGGCAACCGGAGATATTAAAAGAACCGCAACAGGTATCATCCAGCTTTCATATAGTGCAACCAAGAACAAATATACAAATAACAAAGCAAAGCCAACAACTATAGCTGTTTGTCCTGAAGATTCTTTTTCTTGTAAAGATGTTCCTGACCAAGCATATGTATAATCATTTGGCAAATATTTATCACTAAGTTTTTCCATAGCATTCATTGCCTCACCTGAAGATTTACCATTTGCTTGCATACCTTGAATTTTAACAGATTTAAACTGATTAAATCTTGTAATTGATACAGCACCAACTGAATGTTTTGGAGTAATTACTGTCATTATCGGAACCATTTCACCGTTAGTATTAACTACATAAATTTTTTGTAAATCTTCTATTTTATTTCTGTAATCACCTTCTGCCTGCATAAATACTTTAAATACTCTGCCAAGTTTATTAAAATCGTTTATGTATGAATATGAAAGTGTTGAAGATAAAGTATTATGTAATTCGGAAATATCAACACTTTGGGCTAAAACTTTATCATAATCTATATCTAAAATATATTGAGGAACATTTGCCTGAAACTGAGTGTATACA
>CACZSH010000092.1 GCA_902783785.1 uncultured bacterium
ATATATTTTAAATAATTAAATATTAAAATCTATCAGTTTTTATCGGGTTTTTAAACTTAGTAATATTTGATTGGAACAATAATTCAATCATTCCTGTAGGACCGTTTCTGTGTTTTGCTATAATTATTTCAGATTTTCCTTCGTTTCCTTTAGGAGCTTCGTTTTCAGAATCTTCTTCATTATCTCTGTAGTAATCATCACGATATATAAACATAACTATATCAGCATCTTGTTCTATAGCACCAGATTCACGTAAATCAGAAAGCATTGGTCTACGATCTTTTCTTCCTTCAACGGCACGTGATAATTGTGAAAGAGCAATAATTGGAATATCTAATTCTCTTGCAAGAGTTTTTAGTCCTCTTGAAATAGTTGAAATAGCCTGTGTACGTTCTTCTTTTCCTGTACTTTCCATTAATTGAAGATAATCAATAACTATTAAACCTAAATTTTTCTCTTGCATTGCAAGCCGTCGAGCTTTTGCTCTTAAGTCTGTAAGAGTACATCCGCTAGAGTCATCAATATATATTGGTGCTTCGGCTAAATCATTCATCGCATTTGCTAACTTATCCCAATCTTTTTTCTGCATATTACCTGTTTTTAATTTTTGTGAATCTACTTCGGCTTCGGCACACAAAATTCTTTGGACTAATTGGCCTTTTGACATTTCAAGAGAGAAGATAGCAACAGGAGTTTTGGCTTTTATTGCAACATTTGTTGCTATATTAAGAGCGAAAGCTGTTTTTCCCATTGCTGGACGTGCCGCCAAAATAATTAAATCTGATTTTTGTAGACCGTTCATTATTGCATCTAAATCATAAAATGATGTCGGTACACCTATTAATTCATCTCTATGGTTGTATCTATAATCAATTTTTTCATATGTTTCAAATACAACATCTTTAACTGGTACCAAATCTTTTGTGTTTTTATTTGCTGATATTTCAAAAATGAGCTTTTCGGCTTTGCCTAGAGATTCATCTACAGAATTGACATCATAGCCATAAGATACTATTTCAGAACCGGCACTAATAAGTGAGCGCTTTATAGCTTTTTCCTGAACAATTTTTGAGTAATACTCAATATTTGAAGTGGTAATTGTTTTGTAAGTTAAGTCATTTATAAAAGCTCTGCCACCTACTAATTCAAGTTTAGAATTCATGTTTAAAACTTCTGAAACAGTAACAATATCAATACGTTCATTTTGGTTAAATAATTGAATCATAGCTTCATATACATATCTGTGAGCCGGTTTATAAAAATAATCTGCTTTAAGAGTTTCTGCAACACGAGATAATGTTTCTGGGTTAACTAAAATTGCTCCCAAAACAGCTTCTTCTGCTTCAATATTTTGTGGCATTAAGTTACTGTTTATATTATCTTGTTTTAGACTTGGCATATAAATTCCTCATAGATTAAAATTCATAGAACATGATAATACATAAATTAATTAAAAAAAAGTAGAGTATAGATAAAGTAAAGATTTTTTAAAATTTTTCTAAATACTTTACAAAAAAAAATTAGCAAATATAATAATAGGTACGCGGGAGTAATTCAGTGGTAGAATGCTTCCTTGCCAAGGAAGATGTCGCGAGTTCGAGCCTCGTCTCCCGCTCCATTTAAATTAAGAGCCGAAAGGCTCTTTTTTTAGTGCATTTTGATAGATTTTAAAAATTGAAAAATAAGCAAAAATTTTCAAAAAAGGGACTGTTAGGGGACTGGTTAGGGAAATTTTGTTAAAATTTTTGGAGAAAAATATATAAAAAACTTATTTTATATATTTTTGCGTGCTAATATATAACAACTTGGAGTTATTATGGAAATGTTTAATGTAAATTTATTAGAGATTTGTTTTCTAATTTTAGTCGTTGTTTTAGTTCTATTTGTTGTAATTAAAATTTTCATATTTCCAATAAGTATAGCTAATAGAAAAAATCTTACAAAAAATGAAATATCTACAATACGAATTCTGACTTGGTGTGGACTTTTTGCAGGTATTACTTGGTTTATAGCACTAGGTTTAGCTATTTTCTATAAAGAGCATAATAATAATTATTGATTATTATAGATATTTATTAATCATATTTATCATATCATAGTACATATCAAGTTGATGATCACTCGATGTATTTATTATTTTATGTAAACTACTCTTTTTTTGCGATGTTTTATCATCATTTTGTATTCCAAAATCTTTAAATGAAAGTTGCAATATTTCGACTATTTTTAAAAAGTTATCAAGTGCAGGATAATTTTTTCCTGTTTCAATTTTGCTTAGATGTTTTTCGCTAATTCCTACCATTTCAGCTAATTGTGATTGTTTTAATCCTTGTTTTTTTCTAGCATTTTGAAGAATTTTTGCAATATATTCTTTGCTTACATCAATCATAATAATTATACCTATTACTTTCTTGTAGAATAAACTACAAATAACTACTTCTAAACAATAGTATTAACGGTTTATGTGTTTAATCTTCACATGTATTGATTTAATTTTGTTTTTAAAGTATCTTAAAAATAATCCTACATATAACTATTTTTATTAATTAGTTACATGTAGCGATTAGAGTAGCACTGTAAAAGGAGAAAAGTATGCTAAAAATTTCATTAGTTGTGAAACATTCTGTTGTTCAAATGGGAGCTTGTGCAAAAACAAAAGCTAATAGTGGCTGTCCTGATGTTTTAGTTAAAATGCATTAGAAAATTTAAGCAAAAAGTGGGTAACATATACCCACTTTTTGCTTAAAAATTACTTTTAAAGGACGAGCAATGAAATTAACTGTACCAAAATGGTTGGCTTTTCAGACATATATGTATGGAACAAAAGAAAGTAGAACCTTTATATCCAATGAAAGAATGCATGAATTTATATTATTAGAAGGTCTTTCTTCTGATTTATGGAAAGTCATAACTGTCTATGAAGATTATAATAAAATAAAAACTTGGTCTAAGGAAAAAGGCC
The DNA here is from genome assembly GCA_902783785.1 of uncultured bacterium. Taxonomy (GTDB): domain Bacteria; phylum Cyanobacteriota; class Vampirovibrionia; order Gastranaerophilales; family Gastranaerophilaceae; genus UBA791. The sequence goes on from CACZSH010000092.1 coordinate 2,963, forward strand.
TAATAGATGAACTTGACGGTTTTCTTGAACAACTAAAAGCACAAGATTTATTACTAAATGATGATAAATCTGAAATTGATGTAGATTTTCAAGCTGTTGGATGTGATGATGAAAATAAAACACTTGAACTTGAAAGCGAAATGAGTCAATGGTGCTATAAACATGGTTATTTATTTTCCTTATTTATAGAATTAACATATAACTGTAACCTCAAATGTGTGCATTGCTATAACCCTAAAAATAACAATAATGTGCAAATAAATCTTAAAGATATGAAACAGATTATTGACGAAGCAAGAGAAATTGGTTGTTTTAATATAACTTTTTCAGGAGGAGAGTGTACTTTAGTTAAAGATTTTATTGAAATAGTAGAATATGCAAGAAAAAAGAGATTGTCTGTTCATATATTCACAAATGGACAAACATTATATGACAATCCTGTACTGCTGGATAAATTAATCAAATTATATCCTTGTAATATTGGATTGAGTTTATATAGTTTAAACAAAGATACACATGAAAAAATAACAACTGTTAAAGGTTCTTATCAAAAAACTCTAAATATAATAGAAAAATTAAGAGAAAAAAATATAAGTGTCGAAATTAAAAACTTTTTACTAAATACAAACTGTAAAGACTGTATTGCTATAAAAAACTATGCTAGAAATTTGAATGCAACTTCATTTGCTGATTTATCTTTGATTCCAACTATAGATGGTAATCATAAGACTTTAAAATATGTAGTTGCAGAGGATGATTTGTACGAGCTTTATACAAATCCAGAATCCCCATTATACTTTAAAGGGGTAAAACAACGTGATATAACAAAAATGCAAAATGAGAGTTTATGTTATGCAGGCTGTTATACATTGTGTATTACTCCGAATTTAGATGTATATCCTTGTGTATCTTTACCTATTAATTTAGGAAATATCAATAATATTAGTTTAAAAGATATATGGAGTGATGCTTTAAATAAAAATGCTGATAGTAAATTATATCAATGGCAACAAGTAACATTTAAAGATTTGAAAGATTGTTATAAAGAAGATTATTGTCAATTTTGTGCATATTGTCCTGGCATGGGAATGTTAGAAAATGGTTATTTAAAAAAGTCTGAAATATTGTGCCGACAAGCAAAAACAAAACAAAAAGCCTACAAAATGTTATCATCATTAGATAATTAGCTTATTGTTACAATTTATTACAGATTTTTGAAACTTAAAAGTCCAGTAACGATGCTTAAAATGAAGAATTTGGAAGCAAAAATTTGACAAATGTTGTATGCTCATAATCTAAGCATGCCAGACATAAAAATAGTAACTACTACAAATAGTTAAAAAAGGAGGTTTTATGAATTTAATTGAAGAATTATGCTTTGAAGATTTAACTATATCTGATGATAATTATCGTTTGTATAGTAAAAATACAAAAAACAGATATTATTATTACAACGAAATACAAAATATTGATAAAAACAAAAATAGAGGGAGTAAAAAAGCCACTGTTATAATGATTAATCCAAGTGAGGCAAATGAGCATTTTGAAAACAAAACACCTGATAACACAATAAATAATTTATACAATATTTTAAAATCAGAATTAAACGAAGTTTCAGCATTTGAAGTGATAAATATTTATTCACAAATAGATCCTAATCCAAAAATGATATACAAACAAAAAGTTGAAAAACTAAATAAAAATATAATTGAAAAAGTTTTAGAAAAATCTGAAATAGTAATTCCTGCTTGGGGCATAGAAAATAAATTTAATACTGAAGCACAAGACTTAATAAATGACATAAAAAGTCTTTGTAAGAATAAAGATGTAAGAGTAGTTATTAATAGATATCCTTGCCATTTTACTACTCAATGCACAAGTTTAGGAAGAAATCCTGCATTTATAAAATATGAATTTTAACTGTACTAAAAATTTACAAGAAAATAAGAGCAAATTTCAATAAAAATTTTTATAATTTAAAATATAATGCGACCATTATTGACAGAGTAATAGTTATAGTTTAAACAAAGGCAAAAGAAAAGTGGATAAAAACATAGCTAAAGAATTAAGTGAATATATTTTTGCAAGTGTATATAAGCATAGCAAAAATTTAACAGTTGCTATTTGCATCAATGATACAGATTTTGAAAAAGATACTAAAAAAAGACAAGTAACATATTTCAAAGTCTATGGTTATTCCGTTGAAAACAATTCAAAACTAAAAGATGTAACCTTAGCCATTATATACACAAAAGAAAATAAAGTCTGGACAAAAAAGAATACAGGAAAACTTTTGCAAAAAAACAAAAACTTCATTCTCGTTGATAAAGACAATTCCGCTTATATGATAGCCTGTTCAAATTCTGATATAAATAATTTTGATGAAAAATATTTAGGTCAGTTTTCCACAGATACCCTGCAATATTTATGCCCGAATACGATTTTTGTGCAAAAACAACCTCTTAATTGGTTTAGTGCTTTGGCAGAAAGTAAATCAGGAATTAAGTTTTCCAAAGAAGATTCAATAGAGAAATTTAATGAAAAATTAGAACAAAAATATAATCAGTTAATAAAAAATCTAAGACGAAGAATTATTGAACAAATTAAAAACAAATGTGCAAGAGGATAATAATGATATTAGAACGCTTCAAAATAAAGTTTCAAGGAGATTTAACAGATAATGTTAAACATATTCTAAAAGACAAAACAAATAATTTTGATTTTTCACGAGTATCAAAAATGTGTGTCAAAATCACTACAAGTAAGGATTTTTTATTGCATGAAATGAATGATATTGTACAAATAATAGAAAAAACTATAAATATCAAGTTAAAAATTGAAATGCAAATTCTTATTGACTCTGAATATACAAACGGATTAAAAACTGTTGAAGTTTTAACATCAAATACAATAAGAGAATGGGAAAAAGATCCATTTCTAAGTTTTGTAGGAGAAAAATAAATGTATTTAACACAAGAAGAATTTAATGTATTAAATTGCAAAATAAATGGATTAAGAAATATAGAAATAAGCAAAAAATATAATATTTCTGAAACAAAAGTAAGTATTATTTATCATAACTTGCTTGAAAAATATGGTGTAATTGACCTTTTGCAACTATTAAAAAAAGTCGATCTTAACGAAATTAAAATAATAGAATCTCACTAAGTATTAAAAGTTATCTATAAAACTGGAGGATAATACAATGAAATTTAAAAATGTTTCAATGGTATCAACAACTGATGGATTAATAAGTATATTCTGTGACCACGAATGTCGTGGAACAAATCTTTATCACGAATATTTCTTTTTAAATAAAAAACATAAAATCGTTGCACATTTTGAGAGTACAGGATGTTTATCTGTTGAACAATTAAGCAAAGATGTTGAAAATATTTTTTACATTAGTGAAACAACTTGGGATAAGAACAAAAGCAAAGAAAAGAATATTATTGTCAAAGTTAATCCTGATCTTACCTATGAAGTTTTACACAATAT
>CACZSH010000093.1 GCA_902783785.1 uncultured bacterium
ATCAACTTTTTCTTTAATCTTTTCGATTTTTTCATCTTTAAACGCTTTTGTTGACATTTTTTCTCCTTTATATTGTTTCGACCTTATAATTTTCTTGTAAATAACAAAAAATTTTTGCGTAATAATACCCGCAAAAATCTAATCAAAAACTACTTATTTAGTTGTTGACCTCGGTTAGCACTTTTTGTTTTAAGTCTTTTGACACTAACTGTCTGCGGTTTACTACTTTACATTATATAAAACATGTTTTAAAATCAACAATAAATTTTTAAATTGTTAATTTTGTTTAATTATTTTTATTAAAATCTTTTGGCTTTTTATCAGAAAGCCATTTTCTCATAAGGTGTTGTTCGTAACTTAGGGCATAATTGTACAACGCTTTTGTTAATTTTCTTCCGCTTTCAGATTTTGCTACCAAAAAAAAGTCGCCAGCTTTATTTTGGTAAAAATCTATTTCCTGATGTATGATTTTTTCAACATTTGTTTGTGCAGGCTTTTCTAAAATGGATAAAATCCATGCTGTTAATAAGCTTAAAGTGGTCTTATTTTTTATTATTTCTTCGTTATGTTCTTGTAAAAATTTTGAAAACTCACCTAGTATCATTTTAGTTCGCCGTAGCTGCCGCAAAGCAGGTTATATTATGTATTCCATTTTTATTTAATTCTGTTATCATTGATTCAAATGTCGAACCTGTTGTAAATATATCATCAATAATTAATACATCCAAATTTGGAAAAAGTTCCGATTTATTGACAATGAAAGCATCTTTTAAATTTTCAATTCTTTCTTTTTTATTCAATTTATACTGAGGTTTTGTATCTTTTATTCTTTTTATTAGTTTTGTATTTAATTTTAAACCTGTCATTTTACAAAATTCTTCAGCAACAAGTTCCATATGATTGTATCCTCTGTGTTTTTGTCTTTTTGAAAATAACGGTACCGGAATTACTTGGTAATTGTTTGTTAATTTCAAGTTTTTATAATACTCACTCATAAATTTTGCTTGATAAAAAGCTAGTTCTTTTTGTTTATGATATTTTATTCCTCTTATTAATTTTTGCATTGTTTTTTCATACTTGCCTGCACAAAAAATGTTTACATTATTGTAAATCATCTTTGCTTGTAAAGAATTTTTATTTAATGAATTATAGCAGTTACTGCACATAAAAGAATTTTCATAAGATTTTTTACAAAAATAACAGCGCTTTTTATATATTAAATCAAGTAAACTTATTAAAAATTTTTTCATATAAAAATTATACAATAAATTATAATCGTGCTAAAATAAATAAGAATTATTTTAAAAAGGAAATCCAAACAATGTCTATAATTTTAATGTTAATATTTATAAGTATTCTTATATTGGTACACGAAGCAGGGCACTTTTTTACTGCAAAAGCTTTTGGGATGAGAGTAGAAAAATTTGGCTTTGGTTTACCGATAGGTCCAACTTTATTTGAAAAAAAAATTGGCGAAACTACATTTTTAATACATGCTTTTTTGCTTGGTGGATATGTAGCGTTTCCTGATGATGAAAAAGACTGTGATTTAGAGGAAGATTCTCCTGAAAGATTCATTAATAAACCAATATATCAAAGAGCGCTTGTTGTTTCTGCAGGTGTTATTGCAAATGTTATTTGTGCATACGTTTTTGTTTTGATTACTGCAATCTTATGGGGCCAATTGCCTTCAGGTAATTTTGAAATTTATGTCAATGATATAGTTGCAGCCAAAGATGCATCTATTTGGTCATCAGGTGTTAAAAAAGGTGATAAAATAGTTGAAGTTAATGGGGTTCCTATTAAAAATACAACTTCATTTATAACGATAATTATGCAAAGTAAAGCAAATGATGGTATTGTTTCTCAGCAAATATATAATTCAAATTTAGACGAACTTAAAAAATTGAATATTGGTATGAAACAAGATGAAACGTTGGTTAAAGATGTTCTTGTTAAATTGCCGACAAATGTAGAAGAAGAAAGTATTGTATTGAATGAAAAAGTTCAAAAAGGATTGAAAAAATACGAGAATTCAGGTGTTGTTAAATTAAGTGAAAAAGATATAAAACTGAGAGATAAAATTAAAGCATCTAAAAAATCTTATTATATTTCAGACGGAACAGAAACCCTAAAAGATATTGCAAAAGCAATGTCAGATTCTGTTCATCCTGTCAATATAAAAGTTTCTCGAAATGGTGAAATTATTGAATTAAAAACAGTTTATCCTAATAATAACGGTCAACTCGGTGTTCAGTTGGAAACAAGAGAAATTTTAACAAAAACAACATCTTTTTCAGCAGCAATAGTTAACAGTTACAAATATTTATATGAAAATACTGCGATGATGTGTTATGGACTATATCAACTATTTACTGGTAAAGTTCCGATGAAAGATTTACATGGTATCGTTGCTATAACTAAAGTTGGCGGTGATATTATCCAAAATAATGGTATTTTCCAAGGTTTATTGTTGATAGCTATTATATCAATGGATTTGGCGTTGGTTAATTTCTTACCAATTCCTGCTTTGGATGGTGGACATTTGTTATTCTTGTTTATTGAAAAAATCCATGGCAAACGTCTTGATGATAAAATCGTTGAAAAAATAGGTACAGTAGGATTTATGTTCCTTGTAACCCTTATGATATATGTAATATTTAATGATGTATTTGCTATTTTAACGAACAAATTTTAGCGAATAAAATTTGCTAAATATAAGATTAAATAAAGTTATCATAGGTAATCTCTCAATATATTTTTAACATAATTTTGTGTTTCAGGGTATGGAGGAACCCCGTCATATTTATCAACTGCTCCTGGACCTGCGTTGTATGCTGCAAGAGCAAGAATTACGTTTCCGTTATATTTATCAAGCATGGATTTTAAATACGTAACTCCGCCTTCTACATTTTCAACTGGATTCATAGGGTTTTTAACCCCTAAACTTTTAGCTGTTTCAGGCATTAGTTGCATTAGTCCCAATGCTCCAACTTTTGACTTTGCGTCTACTTTAAAACCGGATTCCTGTTTAATTAAGGCTTTTACAAGTTTATCATCTACACCGTGTCGTTTTGATATTTTTGTAACCATATCTAAAATTTGATTTTTTGAGCCCACTAAACTATTTGTTACTTTTGTTGCAAAAGATTCTCCACTAGGAGCTTTTTGGACTCCTATTAATGTATTCAAATCATTTCGGTTATAGATTTTTTGTGAAACTTTGTTGCCACCGCTTTTAACAAATGATCCGAAAGTATTTGTTGCTGTGTTAGGATTGGAGATATTTGATGTTGCAGCACTATCTTTTAAAACTTTTGCAAAAGGTTTAATATCTCCTAACTGTGGAGGTTCAAAAGCTTTTGCAAAATTGCTCACTTTTGCTTTTAATTCGGCGTAACGTTGTACAGCCGCTTGTTGTCCGCTTGAATCAATAAGATTTTGTATTTTTGGAGAAAACATAATTACTCCTACCTCCGACTCTCTCTCTTCATAATATATAATTAAGTGTAATATTAAATCCTCTATTTGATTTATAATGATTTTTATTAAAAAGGCAAATTTAAAATATTAAGAAAAAATAAACTAAATTTGTTTATGTTGTTTGATAAACTATAATAAAGAATGTAAAATATTATTTGTGAGGCGGTATTATGAAACACAATAAACATGAAAGAGAAGAATCAATTGAAAATAATGAACAAGCATCTAATAATCCGTTTAGACAAACGGAAGATTCCACAGAGAATAAAGAAGAATCTTTAAAAGATGAAGTTGTTGGCGAAAATTCGCAAAAATCTGATGAAAAAAATCAAGAACAACTTTCTGATCTTCAAAAAAAATATGATGAATTAAATAGTCAGTATATAAGACTTGCAGCAGATTTTGATAATTTTAGAAAAAGACAAGCACAAGAAAGAGAAAATTTATTGAAATACGGTGCTGAAGAAACCATGAAAAAGCTTTTAGAAGTATTAGATAATTTTGATAGAGGTTTGAAAGCTATAGAAAATTTAGAAGATGCTCAACAAATAAAAGATAGCTATGTTTTAGTTTGTAGTCAAATGAATGATGTTTTATCAAAATTAGGTTTGGAAGTGATAAATTCAGAAGGTCAAGAATTTGATCCTATTTATCACGAGGCAGTAATGCAAACACCAACATCTGAATATCCTGAAAATACCGTAATTACTCAGTTACAAAAAGGTTATAAGTTAGGAGATAAAGTTTTAAGAGCAGCTTTAGTAAATGTTGCAACTGCAGAATAATTGATATAAGATAATAAAAAGATTTGGTTAGGATATAGGAATGGCAGATTATTATGAAATATTAGGGGTATCGAAAGATGCTGATAAGAATGAAATAAAAAATGCTTTTAGAAAAAAAGCACGACAATTACACCCTGATGTAAATAAAGCTCCGGATGCCGAAGAAAGATTTAAGGAGTTAGGCAAAGCATATGAAACACTATCTGATGATAATAAAAGAGCTACTTATGACAGATATGGTGAAGATGGCTTAAAAAATGCAGGTTTTGATACACAAGGACCATTTGCAGGTGGCTTTGGTGATTTAAGTGATATTTTTGAAAGCTTTTTTGGAGATTTTGGATTTGGTGGAGGTCGTTCAAGACGTGATCCTAATGCACCGGTTGAGGGTGATGATTTAAGATTAGATGTTGAAATAACCTTTGAAGAAGCTGTTTATGGTGTTATTAAAGAAGTTAAAATTGGTCATTTAGAAACTTGTGATAAGTGCCATGGATCTGGTGCAAAAGAAGGAACAACTCCGGTAACTTGTCATATTTGTGGTGGAACAGGAAAAGTTCAGCATACTACTGCAACTCCATTGGGCCACTTTACACAAGTATCGGCATGCCCTAATTGTCATGGTACAGGTCAAAAAATTGAGCAACCATGTGAACATTGCCATGGTAAGGGACAAGTTGAAGTCGAAAAGAAAATTGAATTAAAAATTCCTGCGGGTGTTGATACCGGTTCAAAAATGCGACTTGCAGGTGAAGGTGATGCCGGTTTAAGAGGAGGTCCTGCTGGTGATTTATACGTTGTATTACATGTCGCACCTTCTAAATACTATCATCGAGAAGGTTTGAATATTATAACAAAATTGGATATTTCTCCTGCTCAGGCTGTTTTGGGTGATAGTGTATATATTAAAACGATTGATGGAGATAAAAAATTAAATATTCCTGCAGGAATTCAAACAGGTACAACTTTGAAACTTGCAGGGCATGGTGTTCCTCATGTTCAAAAACCTTCTTACAAAGGGGATCATATTGTTCTTGTTACAATTAAAACTCCAACAAATATAACAGATGAAGAAAGAATATTGTACAAGAGATTATATGAGATTAATACAGGTAAAAAAGCTCAAAATTCTTTTAAAGACAAGGTAAGAGGAGTGTTTAATTAATGCGTAAATTTTTACTTATCGTAATTTCATTATTTATTTTTACTCTTCCGTCCTTTGCTGCAAAAATTCCTAATGATGTTAAGAGAATTCTTGATGAAAATTTTTATAATAAAGAAGATATAAGATTTGACGGTTTAATAACTTTACCTGATTCCACAATTTATTTACCTCTTTATCCTGCACGAATAAAGAAGCCTGAAGTCGTTAGTATTAAACAAACTTATCCGGCTAACAAAAGTTTAAAAGATTTGCCTGATATTGTTATTTTTAATAATGACTTTGTTTTAATGAAAGTTATAAAAGACAAGGATGGAAATAAAACTTTTGCAAATCCTGATCCGATGCCAATTGAAGTTAAAACTGGTTTATTGCCGCAGGATTTACTTGTCCCAAAAGGTTTAGTTGTCCCTGAATGTATGAAAACTGTAATAGGTTCTTTAAAAATTCAAACAAAAGAGGATACCGGATTAAGAGTAAAATCTGAAATTACGGAACATTTGAATCCTGTAGTTATTAAATCTCATAATAAAAATCTTGTAAAAGAAGTTTCTGAGTTAAAAAACAAACTTTTATACATTGCAACTTGCTATTCAAAAAATATTCAAGTTGTAGAAGGTGAAAATTCAACACCAAAATATGCTTTAACTCAAAAATCCATACCGATTGATATGAAACTTTCTCCTGATAACAAGTATTTGTTAGTTACAACTTATAATAATAACTATGTTGATGTTATATCTTTAAAAGACGAACAAATAATAAAGAGAATAGAACTTCAATCTCAACCTGAAGAAATACTTGTTGATAGTTATGAAAAAAAAGCTTATGTATCAAGTCCATTGGAATCAAGTATTTATGTTATTGATTTAAAAACAATGCTTTTAAAACAAAAAATAAAAGTAAATGGTATGTGTGAAAGATTGTATTTAACGGACGATTCTACAAAATTGTTTTATAATGACAAAAATACAGGTATTGTTTGGGTTATAGATATTTATGGAGATTATACAATATCAGAAATGGGAACTTTCCCTTGTGTTTCTAAAATTGTTTTTACTCAAAATAAGGTATACATGCTTTCAAGATCAAAAAATAAGCTAGCGGTAGTTGATTATGTTACAAGAGGTTTAATCCAAGAATTAGATGTACCTAAAACTCCAGTTGATATGATTGTACACAAAAATAATTTGGTTATTTTAGGCGGAAATGCAAATGAAGTTTGGATTTTAGATACTAAAGATGATGTTGTTGTTGCAAAAATGGATTTACATACTCAGGGCTTTTCTACAACGCTAACACCTATTAAAAATACAGATATTGTCCTTGTAACAGATACAAAAGTCGGAAAGTATTGTGTAATTAATGTTTCAAAGAAATTAATAACAAAAACAAACAATTTATTTATTCCTGTAAGTAGAATGGTAGTAATCGATAAAAAATATGGATCAAGTAACAAATAATTTATTAATAGAATTAGAAAAAACACAGCATGACTTTTGGAATATTTCAAGAGAAACTGCAAATTTTTTGAGTATATTAATAAAATCTACACAAAGAAAAAACATGCTGGAAATAGGTACTTCAAACGGCTATTCAGGAATATGGTTTGCAAAAGCATTAAAAGAAACCGGCGGGAAATTTACAACTATTGAGTTTTATGATAAAAGACAAAGCTTAGCAAAAGAATATTTTAAACAATGCAAAATAGATGATATAGCAACATTTTTACAAGGGTCTGCCGTAGAAGTTTTAGAAAATATGCCTGAAAATCAGGAATTTGACATAGTGTTTATTGATGCAAACAAAAGAGAGTATATAAAATATTTTAAACTAACCGATAAAATGCTTAAAAAAGGCGGAATAATTGTGGCAGATAATGTGCTTTCGCATGCTGAAAAAGTAAAAGAATTTGTTGATGAAATTGATGCTGATGAACGCTATCAGGTACAAGTCTTAAATCTGCCTGCAGGCTTGCTTTTAGCGTATAAAATTTCTGACTAAATTTTATGTAACACTTTGTTAACAAATCATGAAAAACATGGCAAATAATAGTTTTCGGGTGTTTTTTTATATACATAGGTAGAATTATATATTTTAGCGTAGGTAAAATGGAAGTTAAAAACATTCAATCTTCAAATAACATCAGCTTTTCGGCAAAGGCAAATGAACAAAAACCTTTGAAGTATCAAAAAGATACTGTGTTGAAAAATAATTTGGCAACACAAGTTGAAGTTACAACAGACAAATTTACAAAAGCATTCACAACATACCCTGCAAAAGGATTAAAAGGTGATAAAAATGCAAACTTTTATGAATTTTTGACAATGGGTACAGTGCCTTATGTTTTAGGTAGTGCAGCATTGATGGGAGTATTCAATTTAGCAAATAAATACTTTACTCCATTTGCACAATCAAAAGCTGGTTCAGTTGGTAAAAAATTAGCATTAGGCGTATTGTTCTATGGCGTTGCTAAAGAAGCTTCAAAAGCATTAATCAATAAACCTGTAAAAGCATTAACAGGTGTTGATACTGAAATGCCTTATGCAAAAGTTGTTGAAGGTTTACCAAAATTTGAAGGCGATAAAAATACAAAAAATATTGAATATCATAAAGTATTTGAAAGTGTAGAATTCCCAAGATACGATTTATTATACGGTCAAGGTGAAAAGAGAAATGAATACTACGATAAAGTAGCAAAGAAATTAGGTTTAGGTGAAAACTTAAAATCATCAGATAAAGAAGTAAAACCAAGAATAAAAGAAATAGTTTCGAAATCAAATTCGGCAAAGAGCATGGCCTCGTATCTGTGGGCGGCGGTCGGAGTCGGATTAGCGGTACAGAAACCTTGGGATAATTTCTTTACCGCAACGACAAAAGGACAGGGACTTCAAAAAGTCGGAAATTGCATCAAGTCCTTTGGAAGAAATTTCGTAGATAGTGCTAAAGAGTTGTGGACGGGTGGAGCGAACCCAACAAAAGGACAAAAAATCGCAGGTAAGGCACTAATCGGAGCGGCAGTCGCAGCAACGGTTCTCGGAGTAGTAAATACGGTAGTATCAGCAAGACGATCATCAAAATTAAGTAACGAAGAAGTATTTGATAAGAATAAACAAATCGTCGAAGGTTAAAACAAAAATTAAGGTAGAAGGTTAAACAATTAAATGTCAATTTCAGCAGTTAACAATACAATAACAACAAAAGCTCAATCACAAAATTGGGAAAATTGGAAATCTTCTTCTGTAAATAATACTCCAATTTCTACAGAAGGTTTAATTAGACCAAATCAAGCAAAAGGCAGATTAGTTAATGATCCGATTGTTCCATCTCCAAAAAGAGTTTTAAAAGGTATTTCATATCAAGCAAAAGCTTTAAAAGATGGATTTACTGGAAAAGCAAACGATCACCAATTAGGTAAATTAAACGATGTAGGTATGAAAGTTGGCGGTTTAGCATTGGCTGGTTACTTAGCTACTCAAAAAACAACTGCAAAAACAAAATTAATGGAATTCGTAGGTTTAGGAACTTTCTTAGCAACTATGAATTTATGGCCAAAAGTTGCAATCGCAGCTCCTGCAAAAGCTATTCACGGTTTCAACCCAATGCAAAAATATGAAGACAGTTTTGGTAGAGAAAAATCTTACTTCCAAGATGCTCAATACACGCCAACTGATTTATATTCAAATGAAAAATTACAAAAAATCGGTGACAGAATGGGCATCGATAAAAATATAAACGACAGAAACGATGCTACTATGAAACAAATGAAAAAAGTAGCAACTCAAAATAACACATTATGGATGCTTACAGCAGGTATCGCTTCAGCAGTCTTCTCTGCATTAGCTTGTAACCAAGCAGAAAAAGTTATCGATCCTGCAATCGAAAAAGCAAATAACAAAAAAGCTGACAATATGTTAGCAAACTTTGATGAAGCTTGTAAAAAACAAGAAAATAACAAAATGTTAGATTCTTTAAATAAAGTATTTGCTGACAATAAAGATAAAGCTATTGATAATAAATTAGTTGAAAAAATTGCTTCAGTTATGACAAAAGGTATGGATCCTATAACAAATGATGGTGTTAAAGCTGATTTAACAAATATGTTATTAGGTGATAATAAACTTGTTGTAGATGAAAAATTGGCAGATGCAATTGTTTCAGGTTCTAAAAAAGTTTTAGCAGAAAGATTTAATGAAGATGAAATGGCTAAAATTTTACCTAATAAAGAAGAAATGGTAGAAAAATTCAAATCATCAAACTTTATGGGTAGAGAAGTTGCAGGCGAAGAATTAAAAGATTTGAGAACAGTTGTAACTTCAGCTTATGTTTCAAAAGCAAAAGTTAACGGATTAGCTAAAGATGATTTAAAACACATCAAAGCTACAGTTTCAGTTTCAGCTGATGAAACATTCTCATCAAATTCAAATGCAAAATTAAATGATTCAAAAATTGAAAAATTAACAGAAATTGCAAAAGTTATGAATAAATATCAAGCTAAAACAAAAGTTTTAGATGATTATGCACAATTAAAAGTTGCTGATAAACCGGATTCTGTTATTGCTTCTTACTGGAATTCAGTTTCTGGTTCATTAATCAAAACTATGGGTATTGATTATAAAGAACTTGAAAAAGTTAGAAATAACAGAGAAATGGTTCAAGAATTAGTAAGAGGCAAAATGGAAGAAATTACTTCTGATGATGCTAAATACGAAAAAGCAATCGGTGCAGTTGTTTCAAAAGTTGCTGAGTTAGATCAAAAAATTAAACCTGAAGATACTAAAAAATATTCAGAAAAAGTTGTAAAAGTATATGACGATTTTGCAACTGAAATGGCTCAAAAAGGTATGACTGAAACATCTAACAAATTAACAGCATACAACGTAGGCGGTAAAGGTTCTTTAAAAAGAGTTAAACAAGTATACTTTGAAGAAAGAATCGCAGGTGTAAAAAATTCATTCAGCAGATTAATCAATACAATGGATACATACAGAAGAGTTTCAACTGGTAAATTCAGCCCTGAAATGAACGGTATG
>CACZSH010000094.1 GCA_902783785.1 uncultured bacterium
AAAATGTAATTGTTCAGAAGATTGCAAATGCAAACAAAACGGAAAATGTAACTGTGAAAAATGTTCTTGTAAAGACAACTGTAAATGCAAAAAATCTAAAAAATGCAAAAAATGCGATTCTGACAAAGAATAGTTGTTTAGATAACAAAAATTATTGTATAGCACATAGTACGTCATCGTATTATGTGCTATAATTTTTTTATGAAAGCTGAATCAAAAACGATACAAAGATTATTAAAAACAGCAAAAGGTCAGATAGACGGTCTTTTAAAAATGATTGATGAAGATAGAGATTGTATGGATATTAGTACTCAACTTTTATCAACAATATCTATTTTGAAAAAAGTTAATTTTGAAATATTATCAGCGCATATGAATCATTGTGTTCGTGAATCTTTTGAAAAAGACAGTGTTGATAAGCAATCAAAAATGGACGAGGTTTTGGGCATTTTGAATAAATTGCTTAAATAAACTTTTAACGTTAGAAATATTTTGTATATTAAATAATTTAACAAGAACTTTAAGATAGTATTGTAAATATTTTGTTTATGTTAAAATTTTCTTACATAGAAAGTTTTAAGGAGAAAAAAATGAAACAATATGAATTACTAACAATTTTTAGACCAAACTTAGATACAGATGAAATTGAAAAATTAATTGAAAAATTCGATGAATCTTTAGCTGCGCTAGATGTAAAAATTGTATCAAGAGATAAAATTGGCAGAAAAAAATTAGCTTATGATATTAAAAATTTCAGAGATGGATATTTTGTAAGTAGTGTAGTAACTATTTCTGCAAAAAATATTTCTGAATTAAAAACTCAAATGAAACACAATGAAAATATTTTAAGAACAATGTTCTTAGAAGTTTCAGCACAACCGGTTAATGCGTAAGGGATTCTAAAATGACGTTAGCAAAGGCAGTTGTTACAGGTTATGTATATAGAAATCCAGAAAAAAGGTTTACTCAAAATAATGTTTCAGTATCAGCATTTGTGTTGAACATTGGTGATAAAGATGAAATGTTAATTAGAGTAATTTCAAAACGAACTGCTTTAAATGATCTTATTGATGACATCAAAAAAGGTGATAAAGTTTTGGTGGAAGGAAGATTACAAATTTCTAATGTGAAAACTGACGACGGAAGTGAAAGAAGAATTTACGAAATAGATGCTAATGATATAGAAAAAATGACATCTGATGCCGTAAAAGCTTCAAAATCTACAAGTAATAACGAAGAAATAGTTAAATTTGCAGAAGAAGAATTCGTTGATGAATTGATTTCAGAAGATGAAATTCCATTTTAATAGAAGAAGATATTAAACAATTACAAACGAAAGGAAATAACAATGGCAAAACAAGATTCACAAGATAAGAAAAAGAAAAAATGTTGCAGTTTTTGTGCTGATAAAGTAGATCATATTGACTACAAAGATGCTGCAAAATTAAAAAGATATTTAACAGAAGCAGGAAAAATTATTCCTAGACGTGTTACTGGTAACTGTGCAGAACATCAAAGAATGGTTGCTAAAGCTATTAAAAGAGCAAGAGAAGCTGCTATTATTAGTTATGTTTTTGACTAATATAATTGCATAATCTATAATTTTGGTATGGAATAAAAAGGTTATAAAATGAGTGAACAACGAATAGCTGTAATAGGATGCGGACTTTGGGGTAGAAATATCGTAAGAAATTTCTACAATCTTGGTGTGCTTGATACAGTTTGTGATATGGATGAAGAACATTTAAAAACTGTTACTGAGCAATATCCTGGTGTAAAAACTACAAAAGATTATAAAGAAGTTGTTGATAATTCTGAAATTACTAGTGTAATTGTTGTTACTCCTAGCCATACCCATTATGGCATAGTTAAAGAGTTTTTACAAAATGGCAAAAATGTTTACGTCGAAAAACCAATATCAACTGTTGCTCAAGAAGCAAAAGATTTATCTGAATTGGCAAATGAAAAAGGTTTGGTTTTAATGGTGGGACATTTATTACTATATCATCCTGCTGTTAATCGATTAAAGATGCTTATCGATGAAGGTGAGTTGGGTGAAATAGTTTATGCTCAAAGTGATAGATTAAACGTTAACTACTTTAAAAATGACAGAAGTGTTATGTGGGATTTAGCACCACATGATGTTTCTTTAATTAGTTATGTTATTTCAAAAAATCCTGTAAGAGTTCTTTCTGCTGTGGGTTGTAGTAGTGAAAGAAATGAAATAATGGATATTACTCATCTTACACTGGAATTTGAAGATGGTGTTATCGGACATATTTCTGATAGTTGGATTACTCCAAAAAAACATGTTACGCTTTTAGTTAGAGGAACTAAAAAAACTGCTATTTTGGATGATACGGTTGTTGATAATAAATTGCAAATTTTTGATAATTTTGCTAATAATTCAGTAGATGTAAAATTGGATTATTTGGAAATTGAACCGTTAAAATTGGAATGTCAGCATTTTATATCGTGTTGTGACAACAAAGCTAAGGCTCGTTCAGATGGAGAAAATGGGTATAGTGTTGTTAAGATTTTAGAAGAAGCTGAAAAAGTAATGCTTGGCGAAAAAATGGTTGAATTGTTAGATAACCATAACTTTGCTTTGTCAAGATTAAAACAAAATTAGTTTTATTATATATAGATAATTTTATAAGTAAATTGGGGGATTTTATGTCAAATAATGAAATTGGCATAGTAGATATAAAAAATAAATATTTAAATAAATTATGCAAATCAAGTGCAAATATAGTTAGTATTTTTAGAGTTATTCTTGTTTTCATTGCTATATATCTTGTAGTTGTTTATAAAAATGACGGTTCTACTATTTTGCAATCTCAACAAGTTATTGCTGATGCGGGGGTAGCATATTATGTGGCATTTATTTTAACAGGTTTGGCTTTTGCTCTTGATGGTGTAGATGGCTTTCTTGCAAGAAAATATAAGGCAGCATCTAAATTGGGTGCAACACTTGATATAATGAGTGATAGAATTGCTGAATATTCATATTGGATTCTATTTGCTGTTATGGGTTGGATATCAATAGTGTTTCCTTTAATCGCAATTGTAAGAGGTGTCATTGTTGACAGTATCAGAAGTGTTGCTGCGAGTTATGGTTATACAGCATTTGGTGAAAAATCTATGCAAGAAGATGAAATATACAGATTTATTTGTTGTTCTAAATTTGTAAGAATTTGGTATGCTGTTGCTAAAGTCGGTGCATTTATGTTGATTATTCTTTATAATGTTCCTTCTATGGATTATTATGTATCAAAATTTTGGTATGTCTTCGCTGCAATCTTTACTGAAATGGCAATATTGCTTTGTGTGTTAAGAGGATTACCTGTTGTATTTGAAAGCAAAAAATTCTTCAAAGAAGTTGATAATGAACTAAATCATGAGGTTGAGAATAACTAAAAATGCCGACTGATAAAGGTATAAAGTCTTTCAATATAGTTCTTGTAGAGCCGGAAATACCACAAAATACAGGAAATATTATTAGACTTTGTGCATGTACTAATGCTAAATTGTATCTTGTTGGACCTTTGGGTTTTTCTTTAACAAGTAAATATTTAAAACGATCAGGTTTAGATTATCATGATTTTGTTGATGTAAAAAGAGTTGTATCACTTGAAGATTTATGGAATGAGTACCCTTCTTCAAATTTTTATTATTTCACAACAAAAACAGATAATGAACATTATAAAGCACCATTTAAAGACGGGGATTTTTTAGTATTTGGTCCTGAGACAAGAGGTCTAAATGAAGATTTACTAAAAGAAAAATCTGAGTATGCATATACAATACCTATGATTGAAAACAGAAGAAGTTTGAATTTATCTAATTCTGTTGCTATAGTTTTATATGAAGCTATTCGTCAAAATTATGGAGTTTAATAAAATTGGATTTACAAATTCCGAAAAGAGAACAAAAATCTTATAAAGGTACATTTGGAAAGGTGTTAAATATTGCCGGCAGCCGAAATTATTCAGGTGCAGCATATTTTTCAAGTATTTCTGCCTTAAAAATTGGCTGTGGCTATGTTACATTAGCGAGCGTTCCGTCAGTTTTAACCAGAATTGCATCTATGTGTCCCGATATAGTATGTATTCCTGTTGGAGAAATTAAATCTCAACTTAATAACTATGATGTTTATTCAATGGGTTCGGGTTTATCGCAAGATGCAGGGGCAATGTTATTATTTAAGGCTATTTTGAGTGATTTAAGAGAGTCTTCTAAATCTATTGTAATTGATGCTGAGGGATTAAATATTATTTCAAAATTTCCAAAGACTAAATTACCTGAAAATGTTATATTTACGCCTCATGTTGGTGAAGCTTCAAGATTAATCGGGCAAAAACATGAAGATATTTTGAGAAATCCGAGATTTGCCGCAAAAAGAATATCAGAAACTTTTGGTTGTATTACGGTATTAAAATCCCATAAAACGGTTGTATGTTCGAAAGACGGAAAAATATATACGAACAATACAGGTAATTCTGCTCTTGCAAAAGCAGGTACAGGAGATGTTTTATGCGGTATGATAACAGGTTTATTAGCTCAAAAAATGAGTCCTTTTGAAGCAGCATGTTTAGGTGTATATTTACATGGACTTGCGGGAGAATTGGCATCAAAGGATTTAACCGAGTATTCTGTTCTTGCTTCTGATTTGGTTAATTACATACCTAAAGCTATAAAATACTTTAATGAGCAAGAAAATAGTGATGTAGATTTAGAAGAATAGTCTAGTATGTAATTTTTCCTAGTACTGTTCTGTTTTTTGCTCCTGTACAAGATGGTAAATTATTTGGAATATTATAGAAAGTGCAGTAGCCCAAAAGCGCAAATGCTGCAATTTCTTTAAAATTATTTGAAATTCCATAGTCTTCATGAGTTTTTAAAAAAATATGTTTTGGTAAATAATACCGTAAGTATTTCATAAGAGTTTTATTATATGAGCCTCCTCCGCCTACTATTACCTCATCAATCGAAGATTGAGTGTAAATATATCTTTCGTATGAAACAGCTATAGATTTGGCAGTTAAAGCTGTTAGAGTAGATATTATATCTGCTGGTTCTTTTGGAGCGAATTTTAGAGCATTTTCAATGTATTTTTCAGAAAAATATTCTCTACCTGTTGTTTTAGGTGGTTCTTGTAAGTAATATTCATCTTCAAGTAATATATTCAACCAATTATCGCAAATATTTCCTTCAAGTGCTATTAAACCGTCTTTGTCATATTCTTTATTAAAATATTTTCGCATGCAATAGTCGATAAGCATATTTCCGGGTCCATTATCAAAGCCAAAAGTATCAATATCGTTTAATATAACTGTTGAATTTGAAATGCCTCCAATATTTTGAACTATAACATTTTTCTTTAGCGGTCTAAACCATTTGTCATCTGCAAAACAAACTAATGGTGCGCCTTGTCCTCCGACAGCTATATCTTTTTCTCTAAAATTTGATATGGTCATACAATTCGTCCTTGCGCTGATAACAGAGGATTCGCCTATTTGAAGTGTACTGTTTGCCGGTATATGATAAATTGTTTGTCCATGAGAAGAAATAAAGTCAGGTTTTCCATGTTTTTTTATTAATTTATTTGCAGCAGAAGCAAAACATTCTCCAACCACAAAATTCATTCTGCATAAATCTTTTATTGTACTATTAGGTTTATATAAATCAAATATTTGTGATTTTACATTTTCAGGGTAAGGATAATTAATTGCATCAATAATTTCTACTTTCAAATCCGGTGTAACTTTACAAAATCCAACGTCAATAGAATCAGTTGAAGTTCCACTCATCAATGATATTACGAATTTTGTTGTTTTTTCATCCATGCCTTAATTATAAAAAAAAACCTGCCTTTCGGCAAGTTTATGAGAAAACTATCCCTTTGTCCTCTCATGATTAAATTTTTTCATATTTCAACTATTTTTTATTACTGTGTAAAATCTTTTCTGAGCATCAGCTCTTTACCATCACTCCTTTATTTTTACAACTATTCTTAATCTTTCCCTTTGACATATTCATGCTAGTACTTTAATCCATGACTTTCAAGTAAAAGATTTAATATAATTTTTTACAATTGACCATGCCCTTTGTCTTTATTAACAAAGCAAGATTTAATAAAATTTAATGACAAAAACTTAATGAAATTAAGTTAAAACCTAGACTTATTTTTGTTGACAATGTTGACAAAAAGTGCTTTGAGTCATGCCTTTTATTAATTATATTATTCATTATAAAATTTAGTTAATGTTAGAGCTTTTTTAGGTAAAAGAATATTTGAATAGATTGAATATTTTTCACCTTTATCAACAAGATATAAAGCTTTTGTGAGTTTTTTTTGTGTTGTTGCTATATCTTTATTTTTTAAAATTACATAACAAACTTTACCTTTTGTATTTTTAAAGGTATTTTCAAGTTTTTTTGAATTTGGTTTATCAATGAAATAAACATAATCATTTGCTTCTAATAAAATGCTTGGTAATATTGGTAAATTATATACAATTAAGCTTGAATCTTTTGTCTTTGCATATTGCGAAAATTTAACAATTTCGTTTTCTCCGCTTAGATAAAACATATTAAATCCATGTGCAACAGTGAATACTAAAATGAAAAACATTGATAAAATATATGTAAACATTATTGAAACTAAATTTTTATTTTTTAATTTTAATAGCATTAATATACTAAGGAAATTGGCGCCAATTATTAGAAAATTAATAATTTGTTGTACTTGCGCAAAAATATTTAGCGGCAAAAACATGTAGAAGAATGAAAAAGATATTGTACTTACGGTAAAAAGTGTTGCAAGTATATAAGTAGATAAAGAAACAATTTTTATTTTAAAAATTTCGTCTACATATTTTTCACATAATAAATATGCTGTTAAGACTGATGCAGAAGGAATGAGCAGTAGTACTGAATATGTTGATTTTTGCATTATTGATATAGACAAAAATGTTAAACAAAAATACAAGATGAAAAATATATTTAGTTTTTGATCTAATGTTATAGGTTTGAATTCAATATTGTGCTTAAATCTTAGAGCTATTTTTTTTATAATTGTGAATATATCTCCTAAAAAAATAATAGTCCACGGTAAAAACGCAGGAATAAATATGATACCAAAATAAAAAATATTATTAAAAAAATGTTTTATAGCAGGTACGAAAAAATAATTTTTTATGAATAAACTTCCAAAGATCTTATACATTTCACAATACCAAGGCATTGTAATCAAAAGAAAAACAAGTAAACCTGGAATTAAATGTAATGGTTTAAAAATTTCTTTTAATTTTCCTAAAAGGAAATAATATATTATAATCGTTGTAAATGGCAAAATTATACCCAAAAATCCCTTTGTAAGGCATGCTAGTCCACAAAACACGTAAAACAGAAACCAAAGAAAACTTTTTGATTTTGATGTTTCTTGTTTTAGGCTAGCGTAAAAATTTAGGTATAGAGCAACAGTCACAAAAAATATAAAAGATACATTAAGAATAGCTAAATGTGAAAATACCATATACGCTAAACTTGTTAGAAGAATTATTGCGGATGTTAAACCGAATTTTCTTGATACAATTGTTTTTCCCATATAATACATAAAAAATACAAAAGTAAATGAAATAATTGTGTTCGGCATTCGGATACTTAATTCATTGAAAACATTAAACCATTTTATTGATTGAGTGATAATCCAAAAATAAAGTGGAGGTTTTTCCAAAAACGGCTGCATATTTAACATTAAAATGTTGTAGTCTTCATGAACAACAATATTCTTTGATATTGCAGCAAAAAGCGCTTCCTGAGTATCTATTATTGGATAGAAATCTAGTCCAAAACAAAGGAAAAATAAGCATAAAATTGTTAATAAACTGACCGCGCAAAATTCAGGATGACTTTTTATAAAGTTTTGCATTATATAAATCCGATTATGTTATAATAAGTAGTACAAATATTCTAACATATAATTAAGGATTGGGACAAAATATGAAAAATTTTTTATATAAAATGTTACTATCGTTTATAATCGTTTTAACAATTAATTCAAATGCTTTCTGTAAAGATTTTAGATTTGTTCAAGTAACAGATTTACATTTAAAGGATAATCCTTCATCTATTGAAAATTTTGATAAGATTATATCAGCTATTAATGATATAAAAAATGTTAAATTTGTTGCTTTTACTGGAGATAATACAGATAGAGCTGACTATAAAGATTATACCTTATTTTTAAATATGGCAAATAAATTAAGTGTTCCTTATTATGTTGTTGTTGGTAATCACGATGTTTTTAAAATGGGTGGATTTTCTCGAGAAGATTATACAGGAATTGTAAAAAAGTATAATAAGAATCAAAAAACTAAAAAAACAAATTTTGTTATAAAAAAGGGTGAAATAGTATTTATTGTCTTAGATGGCGCTAGAGAAGTTATTCCAAGTCCGGGAGGATATTATCGTGATGATACTTTAGTATGGCTAGATAAAAAATTGAAAAAATATAGAAGTAAACAAGTTGTTATGTTGCAGCATTTTCCTATGAAATTAAGACATACAGAACGTGATGCTTATAAAAATGAAAGATATGAAGAAGTTTTAGCTAAACACAATAATGTTATTGGTATTTTTTCAGGACATTTTCATGCTAACGAAGAATATACAAAAGACGGAATATTTTATGCAATAACAGGCAGAGCATCAGGTGCGGATGCAGGATTTAAGATTGTTGATATGATTGAAGAAGTAAATCCTCAAACTCATAAAAAATCATACAATTTTTATACTCAGTTTATTCAGGTAAATAATTAAATAATCTTTTTAAAATCTTTACCGCCAACAATTCTTAAATGTCTTTGTTCGCCTTCTCCTACGCTAAGACTGTTAAGATTGTGTTGCTCAACAAGTTCGTGTTGAAGTTTTCTTATTTGTTGATTTTGCGGTTGTAGTTCAATTTCTTGATTACCGCTTCCGTTTAAAATTTTATTTATTGCAGCTTTAGCTTCATCTAAAGCTCTTTCGGCATCATCACAATATCCTTGAAGTGTTTGTTCTGATTCTCTAATATCAAGAGCTTCTTTCATAACTTTTTGGATTTGAGCCATAGAGTTTGTTTTTATAAAGAATACCTGCAATCTATAATCATTTGCAGTAGAAAGAATTTTTGCACCGCTTTTGGCAAAATTCTTATGTGCAATTACTATATCTGCATCTTCCAAATTTCTCGTAATTTCTACGTTTAAATCTAATCTCTCAATTATTTTTTCAACAATATTTCTTGATACTGCGTATAAATATAACTTTTTAAATTTTTTATTTTCATTAACATAATCTTTTCTTGAAAAAGAGAATTTTAATGAATCTTCTGCAGGCGCATGTGGGTGATGATATTGATAATCTGCTTCCGCTTTAACATCTTTTGCTGTCATAACTGTTTCAGGCTTAATTTCAATAGGCTTAGAAACTTCATGTTTTGGAAGATTTAATTCTACTTTTTCGCTAACTGTTTCGATAGGTTTTTTATCATAAGTTTGATCAACTTTTCTGATTTCTGGTCTTATTGGCCAGCCTCTTAAAATATAATCAACCGCTTCTGATGTATCTTTATATATAGCAAGAGTGTTTCTATCAATAATTTCGATAACAATGTCGAAAGTCGGTTGTTTTTCTCTTTCAAGAACAGTTTTTTGAGAGCCTCTGCGTTTAGCTTCATCATCACCTAATGTAACAGATTGAATTCCCCCAACTAAATCTGAAAGAGCAGGGTTTTTAATTAAGTTTTCCAAACTTTGACCATGTGCTGTTGCAATAAGCATAACACCACGTTCTGCGATTGTTCTTGCGGCTTGGGCTTCGGCTTCTGTTCCTATTTCATCAACGACAATAACTTCAGGAGTATGGTTTTCAACAGCTTCTATCATTATATCTTTTTGAAATTCAGGTTGACTAACTTGCATTCTTCTTGCTTTACCAATTGCAGGATGCGGAGTATCACCATCACCTGCTATTTCGTTAGATGTATCAACGATTACTACACGTTTCCCAAGTTCATCAGCAACAAGTCTTGAGATTTCTCTCAACTTAGTTGTTTTTCCAACACCGGGTCTACCTAAAAATAAAATACTTTTTCCTGTTGTAACATAATCTTTTATGCAAGCAATAGTACCTGTTACAACTCTACCAATTCTACACGTTAAACCAACAATTTTTCTTTGTCTGTTTCTTATTGCACTGATTCTATGCAAAGTTCCGGGGATACCTGAACGGTTATCTGACGTAAATTCTTGCAAATGACTTGTGATATACTGAATATCTTCATCAGTTATAGGTTCACACTCGATACAATCAATCTTGCCCTTATGATGCCTAATCTCCGGAAGTCGTCCTAAATCCAAAACGATTTCTATTACATCTGCCATTTCATCGGGATTTAGGCAACTCGTCACTTTAGGCGGTAAAATTTCAATTAATCTCTGAAGATCACTGTGAAATTGTATTGTATTCATTTGTTCCTTTGGGTTAGTACCTCTACTGATATTATTCCACTTTTATAGTTTTTTTAATCAACAAAACTTTACAAAAATGTTTTAAGTTAATATTTTGTTACAAAGTAACTCCAGCGGTTGTGCTTTCTAATTCTTTACGTATTTCGTTGGCGGTAACATACACTATCGGAGAATTATCATCTTTTTTTAGATAAACATCTTTTATGCCTGATTGAACAATAAAGCGTTTGCACAAAATACAAATCATTTGATGCCCAAATATATACATAGTAGCATTTTGACATCTATCTTGTCCGGCTTGTATTATTGCATTTTGTTCTGCGTGAATTGAACGACAAGTTTCATATCTTGTTCCTGAAGGAATGTTGTTTTTTACTCTGTAACATTCTCCTCTTTCTGCGCAGGATTCAACTTTTGACGGTGTACCGTTATATCCTGTAGCTTTGATTTTTTTATCTTCGCCTACAATTACTGCACCAACTTGCGCTCTGATGCAATTTGAACGGCTAGCACAGGTTTTTGCTAAATCTAAAAAATAATCATTCCAAGGTTTTATTGTCATAAATTTATCCTTATTTTACATAATTTTTAATTGTTTTTAATTCTGCTCTGGTTATAGCCAGAGCTTTTGATTCTACGTCTTTTGTAACTGTTGTTCCTGCAGCAACAAAACCACCTTCTTCAACTGTTAACGGCGCTACAAGAACAGAATTTGAACCTGTATTGGCATTATCTTTTATAACAGTTTTGCTCTTTACTTTTGTAATCGGATTATAGTTTGCAGTTATCGTTCCGGCACCGATATTGACGTGTGAACCAAGTTCGCTGTCTCCTATATAACTCAAGTGAGAGACATTTGTATTATCTTTTATTTCAGATTTCTTGATTTCTACAAAGTTTCCTATTCTTACATTGTTTCCAATTTTACAACCGCCTCTGATATGTGAAAACGGACCTATTTTACAATTTTTGCCAATTTCATTTTTACCTGTAATAAATGTGTTCGGATAAATTATTGTATCTGTATCAATTACAGTTTCTGGGCTTACCCACGTATTATCAGGGTCAACAATCGTAATACCGTCATTCATAAGTCTTGTTAAGCTTCTTTTATTTAAAATCTTTGCAGCTTCGGCAAGTTGAATTTTTGAATTAATACCTAAAATTTCATTATTATCTTTTAATGTGTAAGCTTGAACATTTAAGTCCTTTTTTACACCCCAAGAGATAATATCTGTTAAATAATATTCGCCTTGAGCATTGTTACTTTTTAATTCTGAAAAAGCTTTTTTAACTTTTTGCCAATTTAAACAATAAATTCCGGCATTAACTTCTTGAATTTGTTTTTCTTTTTCTGTTGCATCTTTTTCTTCAACAATTGCTCTTACAGAACCATCAACATTTCTAACAATTCTTCCGTAATTTTTAGGGTTATCAAAATTTGCAGTCATAACGGTAATATGTGCAAAATTATTTTTATGAGCTTTAATAAATGCTTCAAGAGTAGTTGATGTTATAAGAGGAGTATCTCCGCAAAGAATAATCACTTCTCCGTCAAAATCTTCCAATTCTGGACACGCCATACTAACTGCATGACCCGTACCAAGTTGTGGAGATTGTAATATTGTTTTAGCATTTGAATAATTGTTCTTAATATATTCATCTACTATTTCTGCTTGATGACCTACAATAACAAATGATTCGTCGATTTTGCCTGTTCCGTTAACAGAATCTAAAACATAACCTAATAGTGTTTTATCAAATATTTCATGTAAAACTTTTGGCTTTTCAGATTTCATTCTTGTTCCTTTTCCTGCAGCCAAAATAATAGATTTTATAGACATATATAATCTCCTATTCTCTCCTTCTACATTTTAGAACAGATATATAAAAAAACACTATTTGTAATATTTTGTAACATAAAGACAATTTTTTAGAAGTCATGAACTTTATATAAGAGTAAGGGAATTATACATTAACTTAGGGAAAATTTAATACAGTCGAAGAAATAGTTATATGCAAACGAATAAGTTGTGCAATAACGAAAGTAAGTTTTATAAAATAGAAATATTTTATACTCTCTCTTAATATCCTCGTGTTTATTTAATGTTTGTCGCAATC
>CACZSH010000095.1 GCA_902783785.1 uncultured bacterium
AATTTTAACACAAATTCATCTAATTATGTGATTTTTTATTTTAAAACAAAGTTTAAAATACTTGTATTATGAGAGCAAATACAAAACAAAAACACGTTGAAGAGAAGAAAACGGATTTAAAGGTTGTACAAACCAACCCTATTAAAACAACGAATTATAATGATATCAACTTAAAAAGCTGGAAAGATTATCCTGATGTTAAAACCGATACATTTTGGCAATTTCCTACAAGATTAAAAGAACATGGTCATTCAAATGATTACCATGGAAATTATATTCCACAGCTTGCACAACAATTTTATCAAAGATATACAAAGAAAAATGATGTTGTTTTGGATTTATTTTTTGGTTCAGGTACATCAGGTATTGAAGCCGTTAATATGGAAAGACGTTGTATTGGTGTTGAATTAAAACAAGAACTTGTTGATAGTGTAAGTAATAAATTTACACCAAAGCAACTTGTAACAGATGTAAATATTATTTGTGGAGATTCTACTTCAAAGAGTACAATGGAAAAAGTTAAAGCAAGATTAGAAATTATGGGCAAAGAAAAAGCTCAATTTTTAATTCTTCATCCGCCTTATGACGATATTATTAAGTTTTCTGATAAAAAAGAAGATTTGTCTAATTGTACTTCAACAGAAGAATTTTATGATTTGTTTGAAAAAGTAGCTAAAAATGGTTATGACTTATTGGAAGAAGGCAGATTTGCCGCTTTAATAATTGGTGATAGTTATAAAAATAGTGAAGTTCAACCTTTAGGTTTTAAATGTATGGAAAGAATGCAAAATCTTGGAATGAAACTTAAAGCTACAATAGTAAAAGATATTCAAGGTAATGAAAGAGCTAAGGGAAGAACAGCAAATTTATGGAGATATAGAGCACTTGCCGGAGGATTTAATATCTTCCAACATGAATATATCTTTATTTTCCAAAAATAAAAAGCAGATTTATGTACATTAATCCCACAACCACCCCCTAAAATTTGACCTGCTCAAACGAGCAGGTCTTTATAAATTTATAATAAATAATTATTCTTCAAAAGCTTTTTTTATTGAATCTTTAAAAGGTGCTCGTAGTATTCCTTTTTCTGTAATTATTCCTGTTATAAGTTCATTTGGTGTTACGTCAAATCCCGGATTAATAAAGTTTATCCCCTCTGCACAAATGATTTTTCCGTTTATATGTGAAATTTCTTCATGTGAGCGTTCTTCGATAGGAATTTCTTTACTGGATTTTATATTTCTATCTATTGTAGATAAAGGTGCTGCAATATAAAATGGTACATTATGATATTTGGCGGCTATTGCAACTGTGTAAGTCCCAATTTTATTTGCTGTATCTCCGTTAGAAGCAATTCTGTCCGCACCTACAACAACCATATCAATCATACCTTTACTCATAAAATATGAACACATTCCATCAGTTATAAGAGTTACCGGTATTCCATCAGTTTTAAGTTCAAATGTTGTTAATCTTGCGCCTTGTTGACGAGGTCTTGTTTCGTCTGCAAAAACTTGTATAGTGTTATCTTTTGCATAAGCTGAACGGATAACGCCTAGTGCCGTTCCGTAAGCAACTGTTGCTAAAGCTCCTGCATTACAATGTGTAAGAATAGTTGCTCCTTTTGGTACGACTTCTGCACCGTAATCTCCCATTTTTTTGTTTATTTCAATATCTTCATTTTCAAGTTTTATACCATTTTCAATTAATTCTTTTACTATTCCGGTTATGTCGGATTTAGAATTTAAAATTAAGTCCTTTTGTCTTTTACATGCCCACATTAAATTAACCGCTGTTGGTCTTGAGGTAGCCATATAGTCAATTTTTTCTATCATTTTTTGTATAAATTCATCTCTTGATAGATTTTCTTTTTGTAATTCAATCGCATATAAAGCAATACCATGTGCACCTGCGATTCCGATTGCCGGAGCTCCTCTTACAATCATATCTTTAATTGCATTGTACATTTCATCGCCTGTTTTTATGTTTACATGCTTAAATTCGTACGGTAGTACTGTTTGATCAATTAATTTTGAATAATTATCAATCCATTCTATAGTTTTTATTTTACTTTGAAATTCCATTTCTAACTTTAACCTCTATTTAATTTCAATATCAATGTTTTCATTATTAGATTCTTTTTTTATTCCTGAAAGAGCTTCGTAAAAATAAGCAGTGATAAGTCCGGTAAAAGCATTCATTAATGCTGATAAAAGTCCTACAAATATTATAAGCATTATTAGTACAACAATTCCACCAAAATTATTGAAAAAATACATTAAAAATGATGTATGAATAGGAATAAAGTTAATTAAAGTATGAATTCCTTTTGTTAAAAAACTCAAGATAATATCCAATGGAATAAATACAATTGAAAAAGCTATAAAAGAAACAAATCCAATAATTGCACCAAAAATTGAACCTTCTCTTAAATCAAATATCCCAATTAAGTCCTTTTGTTTCATATAAACTAAGACACCTGCGCTTAAGCAGAGCATTAAAATTGAAAACGAAAATATATTTATGTATGGAACAATTGATATTACTCCTAATGCCCCACCACACATTGCGCTGATTATTGCAATTTGTTTTAATAAAAGAATATTAATGTTCATAGTTTAACCTCATTTCAACATAATTATTGTTTCACAAGTTGATTATTTACGCAACATCTAAAACAACAAATTGCCATGGCAATTGAATCAACAGTGTCATCAAGCTTTGGTAAATTATCTCGATTAAGTGTAATTTTTACCATTTTTTCTACTTCTTTTTTATCTGCTCTACCAAAACCTGTTAAATTTTGTTTTACTTCAAGTGGTGTAAATTCATATATCTGAATCTTATATTTTTCAAGTGCCATAAGGATTACACCTCTTGCTTCAGCTACAGGAATAATGGTTTTTTGATTTTTAAAATAAAATAATTTTTCAATAGATGCTGCATCAGGCTTAAATTTTTCAATAATAGTACATATGTCTTCAAATATTTCTAGCAATCTTTGAGATGTTGGTGAATCAGAATGTGTTTGAATAGAACCTGATGAAATGAGTTCTAGACTTGAATCTTCAGCTTCCAATAATGAATATCCAACAATTGCCATTCCGGGATCGATACCTAATATAAGCATGTAATTATTGTACCAAATTATACAAAAAAATAGATATTATTAACTTTTGTAAAGTGTAAAAATAACACTATTGTGACGTTTTGGGCAAATTACTAAAATTAGTAAGGTTTAAACTGTTGACATAAAATTTTGTTTGAGTGATAATTATTGATGTGGATTGAAAGTGTATAAAAAACACTAAATACATTTACTCTATATCATATAAACTCCTAAAAAATAAACACTAAAAAAAAGACCATTAGGATGCAGAAAACATAACCGCCCATTCGGGCGGCTTTTTATTATTGTAAAAATATTTTAGTTTAATCTCTTAGCAACTTCTGATATAGTTTTTGGAAAATATTGTTGTAAATATTGAGAACGATAATTTAGAGATTCGACTGTTTTAGGCGAGTTTGTTAAAGCATTAGTTTCTGCTATGGTTTCACCTATTGCTCCATTTTCTCCTGCCGGATGAGAGCTTTGATTTATAAAATAATCTATGTGATTTCTCTGTGCATTAGGGAATTTATTTAAAAAGTTTTTTAATTCTTCTTTATAAGTTTTATTTACTTCTTTGTTTAATGATATTGTATTTATTAAACTTTCTTGATATTTGTCATTACTTGAAGCATCGGTATCTTTAAAATCAATAGCATGACCAATTTCATGCATTAATAAGTAGGCATTATTTCCTGTATTAATTGTTCTTGTTGCTCCTGTATACATAGAATCTAATGGTTCATCTATACTTTGAAGAGTGTCTATATTTTCTCTGAGTTTTATTAATTCTCCGCCTGAAAGTTGTTTCAATGTATTCAATAATAATTTGCTATCACCTTGAAGTTCTTTTCCTACTTTGAAAGTTGCTTTTCTTTGTTTATTTTTTAAATCTTGAACTTGAAGTTCTTCATCTTTTATATCAATTTGATATTTTTCATTATTTTTTGATGTTATGAACTTATTTTGATTTATAACTTCAAATGCCTCAGAAATATTTAATAAAGTTTTTCCGTTTTTATCAGTAATTTTATAGTCTAAAATTCTATTACCTTCGGGGTCATTTTCATATAGATAATTTGTTTTTGTCCCGTCTAAAGAGGTTAGAGTTCTTTTAATAGACATGATACCTGTTTTTTTGTCTATTGTTCCTGAACTTATTGTTTTAATGTTTCCGTCTTTGTCTGTATGTGTAACATTAAGAACTCCTTCTATTGAAGACGGTTTCATTTCTTCTGTTCTGACAATGTTATTAAATTTATCTCTTATAGTTCTTTTTTCGCTTAATACTACAGGTCTGCCAACGTAATCATCAATTCTAGCGGTTATTTCTGATGTTGTATTATTTCTATAATCTGTAGTATATTTTTTTAAAAATTCTTTTTTATCATCTTGTACTTCTTTTTCATCATAAATTAAATTTAAATTTTTATCAAAAGCTTTTGTAATAGTTTCTTTATCATTAAGCTTAGTTGTTAGGAGTACTTCGTTATTTTTATAGGCATCTTTTTTTGCAGAAATTTCAATAAATTTTCCAGCATATTCTTTTTCAGTTTCTACAATTTTATCTGCAAGTTTATTTATATTTTGAAAATCTTTTTCTTGAGATATAGAAACTATATTTTTGGGTGAAAGACTTGTTTTTGTGAGAGGTCTTACTTTTATTAAATCTTCCGTATTTGCTTTATCATTAAAATTCATCAAGGCTTTACCGTCGTATTTGGTTTCACCTTTTTCAGTTTTTACTTCTGAATAATATTTTAATTCATTTAATTTATCCAGTGGTTGAGATGCTAAGATGTAAACAAATTCACCGTTAATTTTTGGATTGTTTGCTAATGAATTTATTGCATCCCATTTTTTTGGTTCATTTTGTAATTCTGCTTTTATAGTATCAAGATAATAATTGTTTAATTTAGGTTTACTTTTTTTGTCTTTTATTTGACTAAGTTTGTATATAGAAGAATTTAAGTCAA
Source organism: uncultured bacterium (assembly GCA_902783785.1). Taxonomy (GTDB): domain Bacteria; phylum Cyanobacteriota; class Vampirovibrionia; order Gastranaerophilales; family Gastranaerophilaceae; genus UBA791. The sequence continues at coordinate 5,089 of CACZSH010000095.1, forward strand.
AACTCTCAGATTTGGTAAAAGTATCTTTCATCAAAGGTTTTGACATGTATAAATTTTGTCGTAAAGGCTTTATGCTATCTGTTTTTTGCACGCCTTTAAAGCTTATAAAATTTATTGGTTGAATATTCATACCAGATTTAAAAACCCTAAAAATAAAATTTGACTAAATTTAGTCATTTGTGAAATATTCTTTACAAATTTTAGTTATTAAATTTTTCTTCAATTATGTATACAGGTCTATTTTTTGTTTCTTTATATATTTTCCCTATATATTCACCCAAAATTCCTATTGATAGTAATTGTACTCCACCTATAAAATATAATGATACAAATAATGATGTCCAACCTGTTATAACTTTATCTATTAAAAATACGTAAAATGCATAAATTGTCATTACAATTGCTATAAAAAAGCAGATTAAGCCCAAAAAGCTTATAAATTTTAGCGGTACATCAGAAAATGAAGTTATACCTTCAAGTGCTAATTTTACAAGTTTATAAAAATTATATTTACTTGTTCCGCCAATTCTTTCCGCTCTTTTATAATAAATCTTTGTGCTTTTAAAACCTAAATTGGCAATGATTCCTCTTAGATAAATATTTGTTTCGCCGGAGTTTCTTAATTGATTGACAATTTTATTTGAAACCAGCCTAAAATCTGCATGTTGGGATATTGTATTCATTTTCAAAAGTTTATTTAAACAGTAGTATAGATTTGAGAAAATCTTTTTAAAAAAGTTATCAACGTCTCTATTGTTTCTTACTCCATAAACTATTTCAAAACCTTCTAAATATTTATCAACCATTTGTTCTATTACATTGATATCATCTTGCAAATCAATATCTATACTAATGTAGATATCAGCTTGATTTTCACATAATCCTGCCATTAATGCTTTTTGGTGTCCAAAGTTTTTTGATAATTTCAAACCTTTTGCATTTAAAGTTTTAATAATATTCCAACTCTTATCGGTGCTTCCGTCATCTACAAATGATAAATAACTATTCTCAGCAATTTTATTTGTTTCTTTTAAATTAGTTATGACCTTAGAAAGTTCATTATATGTTTTATTGATTATTTCTTCGTCATTATAACAAGGTATTATTATTGCTAAAACAGGTTTTTCCATAAACTCATGGTATAATAAATTTTTTATTTGGGCAATATATTTTTTTATGATAAATTTAGGCTATGGAAAATATAAAAAATTATTGGCCAATATTTTTAATTTTTATAATTACTTTATCTGTAAGAATTTTTTGGGTTTGTCAAAAGGATTATCTTTTTGTTGATGATCCTGCTTCTTTTGTTGTAGCTTCGCCTTCTAATATTCAAGATGGAATTCTTTTTAAAAACAGCTGGCAAAATTTTAATTTTAAAAATAATTATGAATATTCAGCAAGTGAATTAAAAAATTTGTTATTTAAAAATGGTGGAGATTTTAAATCTTTAAAAAGTGATTTAAAAAATCTATATATAAATGATTATGTTGAAGATCATCCGAATTTGTATTATATGTTATTGAGAATTTGGACTTTTAACTTAAGTGATATTTCAGTATCTGCTTTAATTATTTATGGATTTACTTTTAATTTGATGATATTTATTATTTCATTTTTTATAATGTTCAAGTTATTACAATTGTGCGTAGAGGATAAAAAATATATTTATATTGGTTTGTTTTTGGCTTTTATTTCTACGGCAGCTGTTTCTAATACTCTTTTATTTCGTGAATATCAATTACAGGGTTTAGGATATTTAATTGTTACGTATATTTTTGCACAAATTTATATTTATATAACTAATAAAAAAAATTCAGATATTTTTAATAAAAAAAATATAGTTTTATATTCAATCGCTATTTCATTTTTCTTTTTAACCGGATATTCTTCATTAATTTATGCATTTTTATTACTTGTTTCATTGATTTTTGTAATTTATAAAAATATGAAATTTAATAAAGAATTGTTTTTTAAGCTTTTTAGCATTATTGTTTTATCAACAATTTTAACTTTTATTGTAGATATACATTATGTAAATCTTACACCTACGCAATATTCTGATTCTTTGTTTGTTTCGTTTACGTCTTTTTCTCTTTTTGAGAAAAATTTGTATACATGTTTTGATATTATGCAAAAAACAATGTTTTACTCCATTGTTTTATTTTATGGGTTATTTTTGGTTTTCTTTATTAAATCAAAAAATTATGAAAATAATTTGGTTTTATTAATATCTACAAATTCTTTATTGTGGAGCATTATTGTTTTATTGTTGGCACCATATTTTGATATAAGATATTTTTTACCTGCTGTACCTGTTTTAAGTTTAATAATCTTATACTTTATTATGAAATTTGATTTTAAATATGCGATTATTCTGTGTTTAATATATTTTTGTGGAATACTTTTTCCAAATATAAAATTCAATAATTTTGATACAATCAGACCATTTTTATTTTATGTACACGACCATAATAATTTTGTATTTAAAAACTCATCAATGATTCCAATTGTATTTAGAGATTATCAACATACGATTGCATCTTTTACTATTTATTCTGATGACAATCAAAAAATATTATTTGTTGATGATGTTCCAAATAAAAGTTTTAAGTATAAAGAATATGTATTATTTTTTAAGAAAGATAATCTTGAAAAATATCAAACAAAAATTAAGCAAAATAAAATAGTTTCAACAGGTTGTACAAAATTTGATGATTGCTATGTTGTAATTGATAATAAATAGAGGTGAAATTTGGTTGTTTTAAAAAAGTATTTTCCAATAATTTTAGTATTTATTATCACATTGTCTATAAGAATTTTTTGGGTTTGTCAAAAAGATTATGTATTTGTTGATGAACCTGTAAATTTTTCTGTTATTTCTCCAAATACTATTCATAATGGTCAATTATTTAAAACTTTTAATTACCAAAAATTTAATTTTAAAATAAATTATGAATATGATACTAAAACAATTAAATATTTATTGTTTAATCATGGAAATGATTTTAAAACTTTATTCAAAGATTTAAAATCACTATATTTATATGATTATGATAGTGGGCATTCTAATTTGTATTATATGTTTTTAAGAGTTTGGACTTTTAATTTAAAGAATGTCGAAATTAATACAATAAATTTTTATGGTTTTACATTTAATTTATTATTATTTTCAATTTCATTTTTTATAATGTTTAAATTATTACAGCTTATTGTTGATGATAAAAGATACATTCCGTTATATTTATTAATAAGTTTTATTAGTACTTCATCCGTATCAAATACTTTATTTGTAAGAGAATATCAACTGCAATCTTTAGGAATGCTTTTGGTTACATATATTTTTATAAAAATATATCTGAGTATAGACAATAATAAAAATCTTAATATTTTAAACACAAAAAATATATTATTATATTCATTTGCATTTACATTTTATTTTCTTACCGGATATTATTCTGTTGTATATGCTTTTATTCTTTTATTAATTGTAAGTTTTAAAATTTATAAAAATATTAAAATTGAAAAAACAGATTATATAAAAATATTTTTAATTGTTTTTTTATCTGTAATTTTCGTATTTTGTATTGATAGAAATTATTTAAATATAACGCAAGAAATTGAAAAAATATCAAATAATAATTTTTTATCATTAAAATTTTTTGAAAGAGAATTATTTACAGCTTTTGATATGATGCAAAAAACTATATTTTATCCAATTTTAATGCTATATATTTTGATTTTATTTTTATTTTCACAAAATCATGAACAAAACAACAATATGAATTCTTTAGTGTTAATAATATTTAATTGTTCTTTAACTTGGAGTTTTATTGTTTTATTTATTTCCCCTGTTTATGGTATAAGATATTTTATTCCTGCTACTTCTTTATTAAGTTTAGGTTTTATTTATATCTTGCAAAAATTTAATTTTAAATATACTATAATTTTTTGTTTAATGTCTCTTATTTTAATTTTTATTCCTAATGTAAGATTTAATAATTTTGATACAATAAGACCGTTTTTGTTTTATGTACATGACCATAATAATTTTGTATTTAATAATAGGGCAAAAATACCTGTTGTTTTTAGAGATTATAGATTGCCGTTTGAAACTATAATTTTAAATACAGATGATGAACAAAAAGTTTTATTTGTTGATGACATTCCAAATAAAAATTTTAGATACAAAGAATATATTTTATTTTATAAGAAAGATAATCTTGAAAAATATCAAACAAAAATTAAGCAAAATAAAATAGTTTCAACAGGTTGTACAAAATTTGATGATTGTTACGTAATAATTAATAATAACTAAGATTTTTTATTTTTCTTTTTATTTTCTTTTTGCATTTTTTGATATCTTTTATTAATTACCTCCGGATCATATTGAAATTTATGACCTTCTGTATAACCGTTTACTATTGTTTTTGCAAAACGCTTTTTAGAATTCCAATACGATGTATGTGCCCCTACAAAAGTTCTGCCACTTATTTTTTTTGAATAGTCATACATAAAGCCTTCTTCTTTATCAAATTCCAAACCGGAAAAAGCCCTAATCTCATCATTAGTATGATTTGCTCCGTTTGGAAATCCTAAAGGATCATCAGCATAATTTGCAGTTAAGAAGAAGAAATCATGTTCAACTAAATATTTATACAAAGCTTTGTAAAACTTTGTGACATCAACATCTTCTTCAGCTGTATCAGAATAAAATAAAGGAATAGGGCTTGCGTAATTTATAATTCCCAAAACAGAATTTTCTGGAACACAATATTGGTCGGTAAAAGCATCCATATTCTTATAAGCATCTATAAATTCCTGCTTATTATTATTAACCTTTATGCGTCCTAATGGATCAGCCATGGTAAGATTTGAACCTATAAATGCCATTACACAAGTATCTTTTCTTGGATTATTTTTTATAAGTGTTTTTAAATCATCATCAAGGTTTTTGTCTTTAAACCAATCAGCTATGTTGATATAAGGAGCTTTACCGTACATATATTCCATAGTTATAAACGTACCTGCAGAATAGCCGAGTAAAACTACTTTTTTACCTTGTTTTAAATCTTCTTTTATTTGGTTATCTAATTCTTGGATAATAGGAACCATGTTATGGGGTTTTTGCACCCAAATAGCATCGTGCATTATTTCTGCAATAGTATATCGTACAAAGAATGCTACCCAAGGACTTGTAAAACGTAATGA
>CACZSH010000096.1 GCA_902783785.1 uncultured bacterium
AGTTACTAAAGTTATGTCTAACAACTTAACTTCTGCTAAATCTTTGATTCAAGATGCTGACATCGCTGAAGAATCTTCTAACTACATCAAGAATCAAATTCTTCAACAAACTGCGTCTAGCTTGTTGGCTACTGCTAACCAAAACCCTAGTATCGCTTTAAGCTTGATCTAGGTAAATAGATATTCATTCTCGAAAAGGTTATGAGGAAATAATATTTCCTCATAACTGGGAGATGAAGGAACAAAGTTTATTTTATATTTTTCTATATAGCCATAGTAATTGCTGTGCCGGTCGTTTGGACAGGCGGTCGGCATGGCGATTACTACAAAATAAAAAATCTCTTTAATTCGTTAAAGAGTTTTTTTATTGATTAATTTATATTTATTTATAAAACCTTGCAAACTTCCTTAAACTCCTTTAAAATTAGGAAGAAACTTGTAGATGTAAGGATAATATGAACCAAATAAAAAAGAAAATATTAATCGTTGATGATGATGACGAAATAAGAGAATTATTAGAATTTGACGTTGCACAAAGCGGGTATTTTGTAGATACAGCAAAAGATGGACTAGAAGGTTTAAACAAAGCTTTAAATAATTCTTATGATTTAATATTGTTAGATGTTATGATGCCGAAAATGAATGGTTTTGATGTTTGTAAAAATATTAGAAATGCCAAACTTTCTATTCCTATTCTTTTATTGACTGCAAAAGGTACTATTGAAGACAAAACTGAAGGTTTTGATTGCGGTGCGGATGATTATTTGGTTAAGCCTTTTGATATTCAGGAAGTTTTACTCAGAATTAGAGTCCTGTTGAGAAGAAATCAAGTTGTTGATACAACTTCTCTTTCAGACGAAATTTTAAAAGCAGGAGATATAACAATTATTCCTGAAAGTTTGGAAGTTATCATTTTAAACAAAAAAGTAAAATTAACACCTACTGAATTTGAAATATTATATTGCTTAATGCAACATTTTAACAATCCTGTAACTTTAGCTGTATTATTAGATGAAGTTTGGGGATATGATTCAGATGAAGATGTAAGAATGTTAAGAGTACATGTTGGAGGTTTAAGAAATAAAATTGAACCGAATGTTAAATCTCCTCAATATCTTCATACAGTAACTAATGTAGGTTATAAATTAACACCTTTTAAAGAAGATTAATGTATGAATAAAATATTTAAAATGAAAAGATTAAAAATAGCAGAACAAATTTTGATTGTTCTTTTTTGTGCTGTTGTTGCACCCATGATTATAAGCGGAATTATAATCAATAATATCAATCAACATGCTATTAGAGCTCAATTAAGAAATTCTGCAATGCTTGTTGCTAATATGGTTAGTGAAGAAGTTGATGTATTTATTTCTACAGCATACAATGAACTTCAACAAGTAGATGCTATTTTAAAGACAATTCCTCCAGAAAATCGTAATAACTATCTTTCTGATTTAAGAGGAAAATTTACTCAATATGAAGATTTAAAATTAGAAGATAATCTCAATAATTTTGATACTCTTTACAAAGAAAATCTAAAAAAAGATATGATAACATTGAGTATTAAAACATTTGACGAAAAATACTTAATTGCTGTTTATAAACTTGATGAATTTAAAAAATTCTTATTTCGTTCTTTAAAAGATGATGTAAGACAAATTTATATAATATCTCCCGAAAACGAAGTTGTTGCAGCCCATAATTTTACATCTGAACTGTTCATTGAATCAAAGAACCTTTTACCTAAAAAATTATATGATAATAAAGCCGTAATCTTTGGTAAGGATAAAAATCAACCTATTTGTTATTACAAAAAAACAAATCCAAATTTAATGATTATAGTAAATACAACTCAAAAAGTAACTAACGATACAATTAATTCTAATCGTTCACAACTATTATTAGCCGTATTTGCAGCATCATTATCAGTATTTATACTTGTTGCACTTTATATTTATTACATGTATATAAATATAAGACAGTTATTTAAAGGTATTATTGCAATTTCACAAGGTAATTATCAAAGACAAATTCGTCTTTTAACTAACGTTTTTACTCCTTATGAAATTGTATTTTTAGCTTTTGAATTTAATAAAATGGTTAGTCAAATCCATAAATCATATAAAGAATTAGAAGAAAAAAATATTGAACTTGCACAATTAAATGAATTTCGTTCAAATTTGATTGATACGGTAAGCCATGAATTAAGAACACCACTTACAAGCATTCAAGGTTATACATCAAGACTATTGAGACAAGATATTCAAATTGACGAAGAAACTAAACAAAAATCTTTAAAAATAATAAAACGTCAGTCAGAAAGATTAAAACGTATGATTGAAGATTTACTTGTAATTCCTGATATAGAACGTTCAAGAATAAAAATGAATATTGAACCTGTTTGGATTATTGAAACAATAGAAAATTCAAAAGTTTTAATTAAAGATAAAAATCAAAAAGAAGTTATTAGTACTATAAACGAAGATTTTCCTCTCGTTTTGGCAGATAAAGACAGATTAGAGCAGGTTTTATTAAATTTACTTGATAATGCTGCAAAGTATGCATATGATGATACTTCAATAAAAATAGACGGAAATTTTGATGATAATTTTGCAACAATTAAAATTTCTAATGATTCAGATTATATTCCTCCTGAAAAATTAAATAAATTGTTTGAAAAATTTATCAGAATGGACGATTCTACAACAAGAACTTCCCGTGGAACAGGATTGGGTTTATTTATTGTAAAAGGTCTTGTTGAAGCAATGAACGGACAAATTAGTCTTTTTAGTACAGAAGATAATGTATTTACGGTAGAACTGAAATTACCGTTATTTAAAGAAATTTAATGTAGGTATAACATTATGTTATTTATGCAAAAGGCAATTGAAGAAGCTAAAAAAGCAAAAAAAGATATACCTGTTGGAGCCGTAATTGTTAGAGATAATAAAATTCTTGCATCTGCTCATAATGAAAAAGAATTAAATAATGATGTAACTTCTCATGCCGAAATTGTTGCAATAAGAAAAGCTGAACAAATTTTAGAAAATTGGCGATTAGAAGATTGTGAAATGTATGTCACTCTTGAGCCATGCCCGATGTGTGCTTGGGCAATTATACAGTCACGTATTAAAAATCTTTATTTCGGCTCTTTTGATAAAAATTACGGAGCTTTTTCATCTAAACTTGATTTAAGAGAAATTTCAACTTCAAATCTTAAAATTTATGGCGGTATAATGGAAGATGAATGCGATAAAATTTTAGAGGAGTTTTTTCAAAAAATAAGATGAATAATTTAAAAAAACAACTTGATAATTATGTTGAACAATATGAAACAAAAGATTTTATAAAAGATGATCCAATCCAGTTTTGTCATAAATTTAAAAATAAGAAAGATATTGAAATTGCAGGATTTATCGCTTCTCTTTTTGCTTTTGGTAATAGGAAAGTATTTATAAATAAATTAAATGAGCTTTTTGATATTTTTGAAAATGAACCTTGCAATTTTATAGAAAATTATGACGGCAAATCATTAAATGGTTTTAATTACAGATTTGCAAAAGAAGACGATGTAATTATTATTTTAAAAGCACTAAACAAACTTTATAAACATGGAAACACTTTAAAAACTCTTTTTCAAAATTGCTATGAAGATAAAAAAGATATTTTTGAAATGATGTGTAAGATTTCTGAATATTTTTATAAATCAATAGAAAATTATAATGGGGCAAAGTATCTTATACCGGACGCAAGAAAAAAAGGTGCAATGAAGCGTGTGAACATGTTTCTTCGATGGATGGTGAGAAAAAGTGATGTTGATTTGGGATTATGGGATTTTATTCCAACTTCACAACTTCTTATTCCCCTTGACACACATGTCGCAAGAATTTCAAGAAAATTAGGACTTTTAAAACGCAATTCAAATGATTTAAAAGCCGTTATTGAACTTACAAATAATTTAAAACAATTTGATAAAAATGATCCTGTCAAATATGACTTTGCTCTATTTGGCTATGGTGTAAACGAAAATAAATAAAAAAAACCATGCCACGAGTAGGCATGGTGATAAAAATCAATGTTTTATCCACTTATCACACATTGATATAAAAAGTTTAAACTTCTAATTAACGTCTTGAAGGTTTTCTTGGTTTTTTAGAACCAGGTTTCTTAACAATTTCCATTTCACCTTCAGCAGGTTCAGGAAGAGGTTTTGGATCTGCAATGCCCTTTTCTTTTCTTGCTTTATCTATTTCTTCAGGAGTTAATATTGTTAATTTGATAACATTTTTTGATTCTGATGAAACTGCTTTTTCTAAATCAACAGGATAATCTTCGTATTTTGTACCCATTTCACCTTTAATGATTTTATCAGTTATGTAATCGTTATATCTTTGAACATTTTCAGGCATGTTTGGATAAACATTTTGCCAGTAAGTATTTAAATCAGCACTGCCTCTGTTATTATTACATTCTGCACATTCACCCATATAATTTTCTGTATTATTAGCACCTTTATTTGATTTTGGATGAATATGTTCTGTTGTCATAACTGCAGTAGAAATTAATCTTCTTGCAATTGATGTTGAATCTGAATTTTTGTATTTGTTTAAAACTTTTGTTACACCATCTTCGCTTAAAGGAAGTTCAATAGCTTTATCCATTAATTTTGTTTGATTAGCTTTAGTATCGTCTTTAGTTATATTTTGAACACCTTTTAAGAAAGCATTTCTTCTGAAACCATCTTTTTTATTTAAAGTTTGTTTTTGAGCTGCAACGTAATTAGAAACTTTATTTTTTTCACCGTAAATTTCTTTTGCGATTGTATCAACTTCATCTAAAACAATTGTACATTCTTGTTTGTATAAATCAGCACCAGTTTTTTTAGTGCTTGATAAAATATCACTTATTGAAGAATTTGGTTTAGAAGGAGCAACATTCATAATTTCTCTTGCAACTGCTCTTTCGTTACGTCTAAATTTATGAAAATTTGATTGGAAAACATCTGCAAGTTCTTGACCTTTTGCTTTTACTGCTTTTGAAACAAATTCATTTTGTTCTTTTGCATTCATCATTTCTTTACCACAGCATGCACAAGGTACATTATCTATTTGTTTAACAACAAATGCTGATGTTGAACAAGGATAACCTTTAAAAGAAGGAACATTTTGCATTCCAAAGAAATAATTCATTATTGCTTTAGAACCTTCGTTCGTTTTGTTTAATATTTCTTCGTTATTATGAACTGGCTTTAATGATTGTGGAACTGTTGAATTTTTAACTGTTGACTTTGCAGCAAACCCTACGGCTGCATTTGAAATTGCATTTACTCTCATATAAACTACCTTCTCGATTGATTTGTGAACACAAAATAACACAACTTTTTGTGTTCGTTTTTGTCTGATTTACTCGTGTTTAATAATTATTAATGTGGATACAATTATAATAACTCTAAAAGATATTTTTTGCACAATTTATTTACAATTATTTACAAACCAAAAAAGCCTGTATTAACAGGCTTTTTGGTAAATATATTCTTATTATGCTGCTTTTTCTGTTTCTGTTTTAACCGGTTGTGGTTTTACCGGAGCATGCGGTTTAATAACAGGCCCTTGAGGTTCAGGCTTTCTTCTGTTTGCGATTGCTCTTGCTCTGTCCACATTTTCTTTTGTTGGTTGAGGAAGAGGTTTTAAACCTTTTTCTTCTCTTTTTTTATTTATTTCTTCAGGATTTAATACTTTTAATGTTATAGATCCTTTTGTTTCTGATTCTACAGCAACTTTTAAATCTTTAGGATAATCAACAAAGTGAGGACCTATTTTATCATTAATAACATTTTCTGTTACTGCATCACAGAATTGTTGTACATTATAAGGCATAGAAGGGTATCTTGTTTGCCAATACGTATTTAAATCGTAGTTTTGTCTTTTTTCATTACATTCATTACATTCACTCATGTAGTTTTCTGTGCTGTTAGGGCCGCCTAAAGATCTTGGATGAATATGTTCTGCAGTTTTAACTGCATTTGAAAACAAGCCATTTATGAATTTTCTTGGTTCTCTTATTTTCTTTGTCATTTTGTTATAGTAATCATCTTCAAAAGGCATATCGATTGCAATATTTAAAACATGACCCTTCGCATGCTCATCGCCTAATTCTGATGTTATTCTATCCATATCTTTAACAAATTTTTCTCTGTTAAATTTACTATTTTTTTCTAAACCATTTACATATTTTCTTTGAGATTTAATATAATCGGAAACTTTATTTTCTTCCCCATAGTGTTCTTTTGCTTCTTTATCAACATCATCCAATACAGCTAATTGTCCACGTTTCATAATACCTTGAACATCATTTGCCATAATTGGCAATAATTCTGTAGTTGTTTTTTTAGGATATTTTTCACCAACTTCTCTCATACCACGAATAATCGCCTTTTGAACAGGTCTATAAATTTCTAAAGTTTCATCAATAAATTTTGTTCTATCTTCACCTTTTAATTTAGTTAATTCTGTTGCAAGTTTTTCAACATTTTCACCGCCATTAATCATCTTTTTACCACAGCATGCACAAGGTACCAACATCATATTGTGGTTAAATTCACTTGTTGCACAGTCAAAACCTTTAAACGACGGAATATTTTGTGTACCTAAAAAATAATTTTTCAAAGCTTGTGCACCTTTATCGTTCACAACTTCTTTCTGCTCAGCTATTGTATTTATTGGATTTGTCGTTTTTTTATCGATTGACTTATTTGCGACATTGTTTGTAATAACTGAAGCTTTCAATTCATGAATATTCATTAAGACACACTTTCTATAAATATAACACTACCTATACTACATGAAAAACCTTTGAAACTTATTTTTTGCTATTTTTAAGATTTTTGTTAACTATTATGAACAAAGTGTTAAGCAGACAATAAATCCTTGTCTACGGAATTTAAACCTTCTGCAGTCTTTAAATTTGGAAAATCGTCTAATGAATAATCTTTTAAGAAGTTCTGTGCCTCATAACGAGCAAGTTCAAGTGTTTTAGTATCTTTTATTATATCTGCTATTAAAAATTCAGGCAGACCGCTTTGACGCACTCCTAAAAAATCTCCCGGGCCTCTTAGTTCTAAATCCTTTTCAGCAATTACAAATCCATTATTTGTTTCTTCCATAACTTTTAGTCGTTCTAATGTTTCCGGCTGTTTTGAAGAACTTGATAATATACAATATGATTGTATATCAGAACGTCCTACACGACCTCTTAACTGATGTAGCTGTGAAAGTCCAAATCTTTCTGCATTTTCAATAACCATTACTGTCGCATTTTTTACATCAACACCTACTTCTACTACTGTAGTAGAAACTAGAATATCGTATTCTTTATTTTTAAATTTTTGCATGACTTCTTCTTTTTCGTCATTTTTTAGTTTCCCGTGTAAAAGTCCTACTTTATAATCAGAAAAAACAGTTTCTTGTAATCTTTCTGCTTCTTTTGTTGCTGCTTTTGCACTTAGTGTTTCACTTTCTTCTATTAACGGATAAACTATATACGCTTGATGTCCGTTTTTAATTTCTTCTTTTATTAAAGAATAAATTTCTCTATGGTTAGTTTTTAAGTAGGTTTTTATTGGTTTTCTTCCAAGAGGCATTTCGTCTATTATTGTTAAATCCAAATCTCCATGCAACGTAAATGCAAGAGTTCTCGGAATAGGTGTTGCAGTCATTGTGAGAGTTTGAGGAGAAAGAGATTTTTTTGTTAATTTACTTCTTTGTTTAACTCCAAATCTATGTTGCTCATCAATTACAACAGCACCCAAATTATTAAATTCTACATTATCCTGAATAAGAGCATGTGTTCCTACTGCAATATGCATTTGACCGTTCAATAAATCCTGTTCCATTACAGAACGCATCTTTTTACCGCTTGAACCTAAAAATAATCCGACTTTTAATCCCATTGGAGTAAGCCATTCAACAAGATTATTATAATGCTGACGAGCAAGGATTTCTGTTGGAGCCATCATTGCTCCTTGATAACCGCTTTCTACACCTGCTAGTAAAAATATTGTTGCAACTACTGTTTTACCGCTTCCTACATCTCCTTGTAAAAGTCGTTGCATTGGTTCTTCTTTTGTTAAATCATTTAAAATTTCGTTTACTGCATGTTTTTGTGCTGATGTTAATTCAAACGGAAGATTTTTTATAAAATTCATTACAAGTCCGTTTTCTTTTATTTTTAACGGTACGGTTGAAAGTTCTTTTTTGGTTTTCTCTCTTTGTTCAAGCATTTTTAGCTGTATTATAAAAAGTTCTTCAAAAACAAGTGAAAATCTTGCTCTTTCAAGCATTTCCATGCTTTGTGGAAAATGAATTTCACACATTGCTTCTTTTTTGTTTAAAAGATTATGTTTTTTAATTAGATAATCAGGAACTACATTTGTTATAGAATTTTTAAATAATTCCAGACAATTAAACATAGCCTTGCGCATTGTTTTAATATTCAAGGTTTCACTCAATGCGTAAATCGGAACAATTCTTCCTATATTAAGAGAGTTATTTTCATCTTCAAGCGTTTCGATGATATTGTAAGTCGGTTTATCAATGGTTAACTTACCGTCATAAGAATTTAGTTTTACTATTCCTGAAACCATTATTGCACTATTTTTAGGAAATTGAGCTTTAACTCTTTCAAGCAAATATCTTCCGGCTTTTGCCATAAAGAAATTTAAAGTAATAGAACCTGTTTCATCTTGAATAACAATTTTACATATACCCAAACCATTTTTTGAATTAAAGGCTTGAGTTGATTTTATATATCCTAAAATTGTTGTTGTCATACCTTCTTTTAGATTTGATATTTTATCTATATTTGAATAATCTATATGCTTACGTGGAAAATAATACATTAAATCGTTTGCAGTAAATATTCCAAGTTTATTTAATTTGTAAGCTATTTTTGGACCGATTCCTTTTATATAACAAATATCTGTTGCAGAAGGATCTTTTGGCAGATTATTTTCTTTAATTTCTTCTTTTTTAGGATTCAGTTCATCTTTTATTATTCTTACAAGTCTTTTTATTGCACGTTTTCTTGCTATTAAAGATTCTGTTCCATAATGGTCAAAATATTCCATCAAAATTTTCCATTTTGGATTTTTGGTATTTTTATATTCTTCTTTCATTTTTGAATATATAAATTTTGAAAAAGATTGAGTTTTTCCTTGAATATTTATATAAGAATATTTGATTTCAACTTCTATTGCTTGTTTTACTTGCTCAAATCTTTCCATTTATTATTTCTCTTTTACGATTGAAGTAATCTTATTTCCATTAAAATATTTTTTTGCGATATTCATTATATCATTTGAAGTTACTGAATTTATAAGGGTTTTGTATTCATCTATAAACTCAAAACCTCTTGAAGACGATTCAAAGTTTGATAATGTTGCAGCTTTATCAAGATTAGTTTCTAAACCAATATAATATTGACCAATTAGTTTTTCTTTTGCAGCTTTAAGTTCTTGTTCAGAAACCGGTTCTGTTTTTAATCGGTTAACTTCTTCCATTAATCTTTTTTCAGAATATTTTAAAGTTTTAGGATTTGTGCCTATATAAACCATAAATTGACCTCTTAAACGATTTGGAGAGTAACTTGAACCTATTTGATATGCTAAACCTTCTTTATCTCTCACATTTCTAAATAAACGAGAACTCATCCCTCCGCCTAAAATAGAATCTATAACCTGTAGGGTTGCGTATTCTTTTTTATTTGTAAGTCCTGAAGTTTGCCACCCTGCAAAATACCATGCCGTTTCCAAATTTTCAATTTTATTTTCAACAATTTCAGGTTTTACTATTGGTTTAACATCATTTGCATGCTTACTAAAGTCAAATTTACTTCCTTTTTTACCGTTAAAAATATTTGTGAAATTTCCTATAAGTTCTCTTTCATTAACATCACCGTTTACAGCAATAACTATATTTTCAGGATAAAAAATCTTGTCATAGTATTCTTGAATATCTTTTATTTGAATTGTAGGTACTGATTTTTCAAGTATTTTATTTGTATTTGAATATGGAGAACCCTTAAAAATCAGTGTTTTATAATTTTCAAGAGCAACTTTCAACGGTATATCTCTTGATTTTTTGATATTATTTAATATAGATGATTTGTCTTTATTAAGTTTATCTTCTTGGAATACTGCATTATTTAATATCTCATTAAGTAATTCCAAAGATTTTGTCAATTGCGGCTTTGTTGTTAAAACATTTATTACAACTTTATCACCGCCTGTTGAAGGTGTAATATTTATACCATTTTCTTCCAATATTTTACTTAATTCTTCAAAAGAGTATTTTTTTGTACCTTTTGTCATTAATTGCATTGCTAAAAATGATGTTCCCGGAATTTTTTCTAAAAATTCTCCGCCATTTGCCGTAATGCTTATTCCGACTATTTCGTTCGCATCATTTTGATTTATAAGAAGCGTTGCACCATTTTCTAAAATATATTTTTTTACACCGTATGCTTCTTTTACAAATTTTGCTTCAGTATTTTTAATTACTTTCATATCGTTTATTTGTTTTTCGTATTTTTTAGGAAGCAATATTGATGTCGCATTATATTTTAAATATTTATTTGCAACTCTTTGAATATCAGAAGATTTTACTGCATTTATATTTTTTATGTAATTTTTATAATAATTATAATCTCCGGTAACAACTAATGTATAACCCAATTCACCTGATATATCAGATATTGATTCTCTTGCAAACAGAGTATCTTTTTCTATAACTTTCTTTGCAAATGCTAAATCTTCATCTGTTATTCCGTATTTTTTTATTTTTTCAACTTCATTATTTATTTCTTTTCTCAACTTAGTTACATTTTCAGGTTGAAAATTAGCACTAATGATAAACATACCGTCATCTTTGCTTGAAGAATTTCCTGCAGAAATTGAATATGCAAGTTGTTTATTATCTTTTATATTTTGATAAAATCTTGAACTTCTGCCTTGTCCTAAAATTACCGCTAAAATATCCAGAGCATAAGTATCTTTATTTACCATAGGAACGGTATTATAACCTATTCCAAGGTATCCTGTTGAAATATCTTCGTATGCTATTTTTTCTACATTTTTATTTAATCTTTTTTCTTTTTTGTATGAATTTTGTTTTGATTTTTTTGAATTATCGGAAAATGCATTTTCTACCTTTTTTAATGTTTCTTGAGGTTCTACATCTCCAATAACAAGTGTTATCATATTTTGAGGTCCATAATTTTTGTTATAAAAATCAAAAATTTCTTCTCTTTTTATATTTTCAATAACTTCTTTTTTCCCGATAACTTCTCTTTTATAAGGATGTGTTTTGTATGTCAAGGCAACAAGATTTTTAGTTAATTTATTTCTCGGTGAATTCAAATCTTTACAAATTTCTTCTATTACAACTTTTCTTTCTCTTTCTAATTCGTCTGATGGTATTTGAGGTGTTAAAAGCATATCTGAATGCAAATCAAGGGCTAAATCAAATTTATCTGAAGGAATAGTTATGTAATAATGAGTAAAATCTTTACTTGTAGCGGCATTTGTAATCCCACCTTGAGATTCTATAATTCTGTCAAATTCACCTACCGGATATTTGCTTGAACCTTTAAAAAACAAGTGTTCCAAAAAATGTGCGACACCGTTATTTTTATCAGTTTCATCAATAGAACCTGTTTTTATCCAAGTGTCAATGGTAACAATCGGATTTGTTTTTATTTGTTGAATAACAACTGTTTGTCCGCTTTTTAATTTGTATATTTGCGGTTCACTTGCAAACGCAAATAACGGCATAAAAAATAATATTGCAATTATAAATAATTTCTTCATTTTAACCTCATTCCCTTTGAAAAAATTATAGCATGTTTGATTTAAAATAAAAAATCAGTAACAGGGATAGTAAATTTAAATCTTATTTATATTTTATCTAAAATTTCTATGATAAAATGATTTTATGGTACAAGAACGTTTAAAATACTTGAGGGATGAAATAAATAGAGCCAATTATCTTTATTATGTAGAAGATAATCCGACACTTTCAGATTTTGAATATGATGAATTATTCAGAGAACTTAAAAAACTTGAAGAACAATATCCTTTATTTGTAACCCCTGATAGTCCTACTCAAAGAGTAGGTTCGATAAGTACAAAATTTGAACCTCATAAACATAAATACAGACTTTATAGTTTAGATAACTCTAATAATTATGACGATTTAAGAAAATGGTATGAAAGAGTTGAAAAAGAATGTGGAAGTCAGGATCTTGTTTGTGAACTTAAAATAGATGGACTTGCAATAGCTTTAGCATATGAAAAAGGATATTTTATGAGAGGTGTAACACGTGGAGATGGTGTTACAGGTGAAAATATTACTCAAAACCTTAAAACAATTAAAGCAGTCCCTCTAAAATTGTTTAAAAATGTTGATTTGGAAGTGAGAGGCGAAATATATATGCCAAAGACTTCTTTTGAAAAATTAAATGAAGAAAATCTTCAAAATGGAGAAAAACCATTTGCAAACCCTAGAAACGCAGCAAGCGGTTCTTTGCGTCAATTAGATTCTACAATTACTGCAAAACGTGATTTATCTATGTTTACATATACAGGTATCTTAGAAAATGTTGATGTAAATTTGAAAACCCACTATGAAACAATGCAATATTTAAAAGAAATAGGGTTTAAAGTAAATCCTAATATCAGACTTGTAAAAAATATTGATGAAGCAATAGAATACTGCAAAGAATGGGAATTTAAGCGTTTTGACTTAAATTACGCAACTGATGGTGTTGTTATCAAAGTAAACAGTTTTGCATGCCAAAATGAAATGGGATTTACCGCAAGAGCTCCAAAATGGGCTACAGCATTCAAATTTCCGCCTGAAGAAGTAAATACAAAATTACTTGATATAGAAACTTCTAATGTTGGAAAAACAGGTGCAATAACTCCTGTTGCTGTATTAGAACCTGTTTTACTTGCAGGAAGTACTGTTTCTCGTGCAAGTTTGCATAATTTTGATGAAATAAAAAGACTTGATGTCAGAATTGGTGATACGGTTTTGATAAAAAAAGCAGCGGAAATTATTCCAAAAGTAATCAAATATGTTGAAACACCAGAACATGATTCACTACCTATATATGAAGCACCAACAAAATGTCCTTCATGCGGGGCAGATTTAATTGTTCCTGACGGAGAAGTAAATCTTTACTGTCCTAATATTTACGAATGTCCAAGTCAAGCTAAATCAAGACTTGAATACTGGGTTTCAAAAGAAGCTATGGATATTGACTTTATAGGTCCAAATGTTATTTCTCAACTTTATGAAAAGAATATGGTTAAAACTCCTGATGATTTTTACAGACTAACTCAGCAGGATTTTATGTTCCTTGATTTGGTTAAAGAAAAATCAGCATTTAATATGTATAATTCAATTCAAAATAGTAAAAACAGACCTCTAAAACGCTTTTTAACAGCACTTTCAATAAGACATACAGGAAAAGAAACAGCAGACCTTTTAAGCGAGCATTTTGGTTCATTAGAAAAAATTAAAAATGCAACAATAGAAGAATTGTCAGAAATACAAGGTATAGGAAATATTGTCGCAACAAGTATTTACGAATATTTCCATACACCAAACAATGTAAAATTACTAGAAAATCTAAACCATTTAGGCGTTATACCAAAAGAAGGTACTGTGATACAATCCAATGTGTTGAATTCGAAAACCTTTGTTCTAACAGGCACACTTTCAACAATGACAAGAGATGAGGCAAGTGAAAAAATAAAACAGCTTGGCGGTAAAACATCTTCAAGTGTAAGTAAAAATACTTCTTATGTTGTTGCAGGTGAAAGTGCAGGTTCAAAATTGACAAAGGCTCAAAATTTAAATATCCCTATTTTGAGTGAAGAAGAATTCATAAAACTTATTGAACAAAAGGATTGATTTTATGAATAAAAATATAAAAATAATTAACGTAAACGGTATCATGGGTTTGTTAGTGTTTATGTTTATTATAATGTGTCTTGGTGTTGGTTTTATTGTTTTCCCAGGATTTTTATTCATGGCTGTTTGGAATTTTATTGCTAATTTTATTCTTGCAATTCCTGAAATTAATTTCTTGCAAGGCGAACTTCTTTGGTTTATTATATTTATCAGTTTTTGTCTTTTAACCAACAATAGAATTGTAATTTCTATGGTTAACAGAAATATTAAAAAATAACCAAAGAAGGAGTATCTTTATGAAAAAAAGTTTTGTTGCAGGCATTGTCTTGTTTGCAGTTATTTTGTTTACTGGCGCTTTTGCTTTTGCAGAAGACGGTATTATTAATATTTATCTTAATAAGACAAAAGAACTTAGTCCTGATAAAGCAGAAATTGTTATAAGTGTAGAAACATCAGATAAATCATCACAAGTAGCAGCTGATGAAAATAAAAAAATTTCACTAAATGTTCAAAAAAAGGTTAAATCTTTAATTAATACACAAAACGGTGATTATGTAATAACTTCAAATTATAGCCTTTCACCACGCAATGAATATAAAAATGGTAAAACAGTTTTTGATAAATATGTAGCTATTAATACAATAACTGTTTATACAAAAAGTTTAGATAAAGTATCTTTAATCGTTGATTCAGCAATAAAAGAAGGTGCAACAAGAGTAAGTAATTTAAATTTTAAAGTTACTGATTATGATAAAGCATGTATGAACTTGCTAACAGAGCTTATGGCTCAATCAAAAGATAGAGCAAATAAATTATCAGCTCCGGCAGGTACAACAGTAAAAGGAGTTAAATCTATAAATACAAGTTGTTCTATGCAAGGCGGAACATCATTTAGAAAAGTATATTCAGCTAATGCATTAGGAGCTTCTGCGATGGAAGATTCATCAACACCGATTGAATCAGGAAAACTTATTTTAAACGCATCTGTTGATGTTACATATTTCTTAAAATAAGATTATTAAAATACATATATATACAAAAAGCGAACTTTCAATAAAGTTCGCTTTTTAAAAATTTATAAATATTTAAACAAATTAGTGTTGAATAAATAAACTTACTAAGTCGTTCAAATTGTTATATTGTTTTCTATAACTAGAAGCTTGTTCTTCTAATGTAGCAATTTGTCTTTTATATTCTTGAATTGTTGCTTGGCATTCTTTAGCAGAATTATTCAATTTTTCTTGAACAGCTTGAGCATCTTGAAGAACACTCTTCATTGAAATACCAAGAGCTTCCATAGTTTGTTTAATAATTTGTGCACCTGTTTGACGAGTAACACCTGATGGAAGTTGAGAAATCAACTTTTTCAATACAGCAACGTTTGAAGGTATTTCAAATTGATATAATTCATCAGCTAACTTTTCTACAACTGCATGTGGAGCAGATTCTTGCTCATATGACGGAATATCTTCGACATGAGATTCATACATTGGAGCTTCATAATGTGATTCTTCTACGCTTTGAGACTCATTATATATAGGTTCTTCTTGAGGAGTATCGTATACGGTTTCTTTATACATAATGTCTTCAGTAGGTTCTACAGCAGAATCTTCTTCTGTAATTTCATCTAAAACAGAAAAATCTTCCTCTGCCATTGAAGGTTCACTTACATCACTATGAACAACATCATCAGCTGAGCTAAATTCAGATTTTTGTTCAACTTCATCTATTAACTCATCTTTTGCGTCAAAATCAAAATCTTCTTCATCGTTTGCTTGTTGTTTTAAGGCTTCTATGATATTTTTATTCATATCTTCGTTAAAATTTTCAGTCATCGCTACTCCAAATTATCCTATTTTGTTAAGTTTATTATAAATTAAAAATAAAAAATTACAACTTTTTATTTTAACTATATATTATCACAAAAATTTAAAAAATAGAATAATGCTAAAACAAAATAATATATTTAAGGTAGAAAAAGACCTCCTAAAATTTAGGAGGTCTTTCAAATATTTCTACAAGAATTATAGACTAAGCTTTAATTTTGTCTACAACACCTGCACCAACAGTACGTCCGCCTTCACGAATAGCGAATCTCATACC
>CACZSH010000097.1 GCA_902783785.1 uncultured bacterium
AAAAACGGCTGAAATATGAATAGCAAATTACAGATTTAACCCCACGGAGAAATTAGAAATGGACATAGAAAAATTACGAAATATAGCGATAATAGCACACGTCGACCACGGAAAAACTTCAATGGTAGATTGTATGTTAAAACAAAGCGGAGTATTTAGAGAAAATCAACAAGTACAAGCCTGTGTATTGGATTCAAACGACCTTGAAAGAGAAAGAGGTATAACCATTCTTTCAAAAAACATTTCTGTTGATTATAAAGGTTATCACATAAATGTTGTTGATACACCGGGCCACGCAGACTTTGGCGGTGAAGTTGAACGTGTATTAGGTATGGTTGACGGAGCATTATTAATCGTTGATGCAGCAGAAGGTCCTATGCCTCAAACAAGATTTGTTCTTTCAAAAGCTTTAGAATTAGGCTTAAGAATTATAGTTGTAATAAATAAAATTGACAAACCTGCAGCAGAACCTGATTTAGCATTAGATAAAGTTTTTGATTTATTTACAGAATTAACTGATAATGATGATTTAATAGATTTTCCTGTAATATATGCAAGTTCGTTGCAAGGTTTTGCAAAAAAAGAATTAGAAGATGAAAGCGATAATATAGCCCCATTAATGGATTGCATTATCGAAAATATTAAGCATCCGGAAGGCGATGCTGATGCAAATCTTCAATTCCATGTAACAACACTTGATTATAATGATTACGTAGGAAGAATTGCAATCGGAAGAATTAAAAACGGACATTTAAAATCACAAGAAACACTGTCATTGATAAAAGCAGACGGTTCTATTCAAAGATGCAAAATCACAAAATTATTTGGTTTCCACGATTTAGGACGTGTAGAAATAGAAGAAGCATCTGCAGGTGATATTGTAGGTATAGCAGGATTTAGCGATGTTCAAATTGGTGAAACTATTTCATCGCTTGAAAATCCTGAAGCATTACCTTTAATACACATTGACGAACCAACATTACAAATGAATTTTTCAGTAAATGACAGTCCGTATGCCGGTCAAGAAGGCAAATTTGTAACTTCAAGACAATTAAGAAAAAGACTATATGATGAATTAGAAAAAAATGTAAGTTTGAGAGTTGAAGATACAGATAATACTGATAGATTTATCGTATCTGGCAGAGGAGAATTACATTTAAGTATTCTTATTGAAACAATGAGAAGAGAAGGTTTTGAATTTCAAGTTTCTAAACCTGAAGTAATCTACAAAACCATAAACGGCGAACAAATGGAACCATATGAAAACCTTTTCCTTGATGTACCTGATGAATGCACAGGAACATGTATTGAAAGATTAGCCGGAAGAAAAGCTAAAATGATTGATATGCAATCAACAGGAACTCGTTCAAAGTTAGAATTTGTAATTCCTGCAAGAGGTTTAATCGGATTTAAAGGTGAATTTATAAGATTAACAAGAGGTGAAGGTATAATGTATCATACTTTTAACAAGTATGATGTCCTTGCCGGAGATATTCCAAAACAAAGAATGGGTTCGTTAATAGCATTTGAACAAGGCGAAGCAGTACCTTACGCTTTAGCTCAATTCGAAGACAGAGGAACATTCTTTATCACCCCTAAAACTAAGGTTTATAAAGGCATGATAGTTGGAGAAGGTAATAGAGCTCAGGATGTAGCTGTTAATGTTTGCAAAACTAAAAAATTAACAAATATGAGAACATCTACTGCTGACGTTATGGTAACTTTAAAAGCTCCAAAAATTCTTTCACTTGAAGAAGCAATTGATTATATTGCTGATGATGAATTATGCGAAATCACACCTGAAAGTGTCAGAATGAGAAAAGCTGATTTAACAAGAACAAGATTTAATTAGGATAAAAATGGCAAAAACAGTCAGAGTATGTCATTATAAAAAATTAAAGATAAAACTCAACGGTGATGTCTATCCTTGCTGCACGTCTTATCCTCATACAAAATTAGGTAATATTTTTGATAAAGATATTTATGACAAAATTGAAAATACTGATGTAATCTGCGAATGTCCAATGTTTAAATCCGTAAAACGAACAGCTGATGATAAAATTGATTTAGATTATATCCACTATGAAACATCTAATATTTGTCAAGCCTCATGTGTTTGTTGTCCGCAACGTAAAGATAAAATGCCGAATGAAGAAATACATTTGGCAAAAATCAGAGAACTAATCGAGCATTACAAACCAAAAAATATCATTGCTATTGGAGGAGAAATATTAGTTCAGGAAAAAGCATTTAATGATTTATTCGAATTGAAACAACAATATCCTGAAATGAAAATTTCAACTATAACAAATTTGTGTGTAGGCAAAGAAAGACTAAAAAGAGCAGAAGAAATTTTTGACAAAATGACTGTTTCAATGTTAGGGTTTTCAGAACTTACGTATAAAAATGAAATGGGGTTGGATTTTAATAAAACCATTGATAATTTTAACGAACTTTATAACAATAAAAAAGTAAAATTATCTCCAAAATATCTTGCAATGCCAACTAATTTATTTGAAATAATCCCCTTTTTCAAATGGGCTATTAATTTAGAAATTGAAAAGATTTATTTGCATTGTATTCATGAATTTGAGCAAGTTGCAAATTTAAAAAATCCATATTGGGTAAAGACTTTTGCAAAAGTTGAAAAACAATTAAAAACTATTTTTGAAAGTAATAAAGAAATGCTAATCGCTAAAAATAAGCATTTTATTTCAATTCACAGAATTTTAGCCAACAGAACAAACATAACTCAACAATATCTTGATAGTTTAAATCTAAGCAATATTGTGAAAATAACTGTGTAGAATTTGCGTTTTGTATTTTGATATGCAATAATAAAAAAAATTGGGAGGGATTTATGAGTATTGAAGTAAAACCATTAGACGCTATAGTATATAATCAAGAAAAGGTAAATATGACTGATGTTATTGCACCACCTTATGATGTAATATCAGATGATTACAGAGATGAATTAGAAAAAAGAAGTGCATATAACATTGTAAAATTAATTTTAGCAAATAACAATACAAACTTGAATGATGAAAATAACAGATATAATAAAGCTTATGAAAATTACAAGAAATGGTTAGATGAAGGTGTTTTAGTAAAAACAGAAAAGCCTTGTATATTATATGTTATACAAAATTATGAAAAAAACGGTAAAAAAATAACAAGAAAAGGCTTTATAGCAAGAAACAGAATAGAAGATTTTGCTAATAAAAATATTCTTCCTCACGAATATACAATGGGAGGCCCAAAAGAAGACAGGTTAAATTTAACAAAAAAATGTAAAGCAAACTTTTCACAAGTATTTTTAGTATATTCAGATCCTGAAAAACAAATTGAAAATGCAATAGATTACACACAAAAACCATTTATAGATGTAACTGATGATTTAGGTGTTCAAAACATTGTATACAAAATTGATGATGAAAAAACAATAAAATTAATAGAAAAAGTTTTGAGCGATAAAACTTGTCTTATTGCTGACGGACACCACAGATACGAAACAGCGATGAATTATAGAAATTATATTAACTCTTCTGATAATAACGATTCAACAAAATATGTTATGAGTTATTTTACAAATATGGAAGATGACTTACTAATATTTCCGACTCATAGAATTTTAACAAAATGGGTAGAACCGTATGTATTATTAGAAAAAGTAAAAAAATACTTTGATGTTGAAGATTATACTTTTGACGGAACAAACAAAGATGAAGTAAAAGCCAAATTCTTACAAGCGATAGAAGATTCATCAAAAAAACAAATTTCAATGGGCTTGTATATGAAAAATGTTAATAAATTCTATCTATTAAAATTGAGAGAAAATGTAGATGAAATTTTAAATGAATACAAAGTACCCGAAGTTTTAAAAACATTAGACTTAATCGTATTACATAAGGTAATAATTTCAAAAGAATTGGAATATACACAAGAAGAACAAATGGCACAAGATGGAATTTTGTATATCAAACAAGAATCAGAAGCCTTTGATATGATCGATTTAGGAAAGGCAGAAGCTTCATTTATAATGGCATATCCTAAAATTCAAGATATAAAAAGAATATCGGAAGCAGGAGAAAGAATGCCACAAAAATCGACTTATTTCTATCCAAAATTATTATCAGGAATAGTAATAAATCCTCTTGATTAGGAAAAAATTTAAACTAAAAAGGGCGGAGCTAAAGCTCCGCCCTTTTTAGCATGTATTACGATTTGCGATTTTAAATTATACTAACAACCCATCAATTTGCATAAAGCCGCAACGACATCAGGGTCCCATTTAATACCGACTTCGGATTTGATAATATCAAGAGCTTTAGCCTTATCCATAGCCTCTCTGAATGGTCTATCGGAAGTTAGAGCAGAAAATGCATCTGCAACTGCAATAATTCTTGAGCCAAAAGGAATAGACATACCTTTTAAACCTTCAGGTTCACCTTGTCCGTTCCATCGTTCTTTATGATAGTGAATGTACGGTACAACTTCTGATAAGAAATTAATATTCATAAGTAAATTTACACCAACATTTGGTGAATTTTGTAATTTTTCCCATTCTTCTTTGGATAATTTACCATTTCTACTGAATAATTCTGCCGGCAATGTAATTTTACCAATATTTTGAAGCAATCCTGCATAATAAATCAAATCGCTTGTTTTTTCATTTAAACCAATTTGTTTACACAAAGCTTTTGACAAATCTGCAGTATTTTGAGAGTGATCAACTTTATATTGACCTTTAATATCAACAGCTCTAGCAAGTTGAGTAACAAATATTTGTTGTTCATCACCCAAATCGCCAATTAAAGCAGTTAATTCGGCTCTCATATGTTGCAATTCGCTAGCTTCTGCATTTTCATCTGCTAATAAATCTTGAGATTCTTCCAATATTTTTTGCAAAGACATAGATGTTGCAAATAATCTTGCTATTGATTGAACCAAATCTAAATATTCATTCTTAAACGCTTCATCTTTATAACTTTGAATGACTATAACACCAACTTTATAAGCATTATTATTCATTGGAATAGCAGTATATAATTTAACTTTATCTTCATTCAATTCTTTTATAGGCTTAAATAAAAGATTTTTATCTAAATTTTTAGCTTCAATAATAACTCTTTCGTTATAAGCTTTTTGAACTATAGAATCTTCCTCTAAATTATAACCAATATTATATTTATAAGCATCATCTTCAAAATTAACAGATGAACCTACAAGAACCAAATCTTTATCTTCAACATTTAAACCCATGGCAAACTCTTGAGATAAATAGACATGACAAGCATCTACATCTAACATTTGAGAAATTGTTTTAGCAATAGAATTATAAATAATATAATCTTCTTCAGAGTTAAACCCTAAAACGCAAAGTGTTCTATCCAAAGAATAAATATCAACAAGTTCTCTAAGCTGTTTTTTTAAATTAGCAACCTTGTCACGAGAACCAGTTGCAATTTTTTTAGCTAAATCATCAGATATAAGATGTTCAGATATAAAATCCCCTAAATTAAGAGCAAAAATTTCTTCTAATGGATCTGAATCCATAAGTTCAAAACTTCTACCAAATAAAGATGCTCCGCCATTTGCTGCTTCTTTTTCTTCCATATAATTTTCCTCGTATTTTTATTATTATACATGCTATATATCGGCATAAAAATTATAAACTTTGATAAAATTTACAAATTTCACAAAAAACATCAAAAATCTCATTCATTTGGAGGAGAAATATAAAACTTATACAAAAAAAGTTCTCATAAGAGAACTTTTTTTGTATATAATCAGTAACATAAAATTTAAACAATTGACTTTCTATATCTATCCACACGAGTTTCTGAAAGAATATTTTTCAATTTCATAATAGCTTGCGCATGAAGTTGTGAAACACGAGATTCAGATACATCAATTGTGGCACCGATTTCTTTTAATGTCATATTTTCATGATAGTAAAGAACCATAATCATTCGTTCACGTTCAGGCAAACGTCTTAAAGCTCGCTCAAGCTCTTTCTTAACATCTTTTTCTTCCATTTCTTCATGAGGAGTTAAAGAACGAGTATCTTCTAATGTATCAATAATTTCCATACTATCATCGGAAGTTCCCCTCTTGTCATATATAGAACCAACTGTTGTATCTTCAGATAGAATTTGATCAACTTTTTCTTTTTCAATACCTAATAATTCACCGACTTCTGAACTTGTTGCAGCACGTCCAAATTTTTGACGTAATTCTTCTTGTGCTTGTTTTACGTCTTTAATTTTCTTTCTTGCGCTTCTAGGTAAAAAGTCTTGTGAACGAATCTTATCGATAATATTACCTCTGATACGCATTAGAGCATATGTTTCAAATCTTGCACCTTTATCAGGGGTAAATTTTTCTACTGCATCAATTAAACCTTCTACACCATAACTTGAGATATCTTCTTCAGAAAATGTAACAGGCAACGAAACTTTTACACGATTTACAACGTATTTTGTAAGATAAATATATTGCACAATAAGAGTATCTCTGATTTTCTTGTTAGATTTATCTTCAAAATATTGATACCAAAGCTTTTCTAACTCTTCGTCAGGCAATTTTTTTATATTATTATAACTATTGTAAATTCCCTCTGTCATCCCTTTATCCCAAATTTGGTAGAAAGTATATTATAATACTATTTTATTTAAAATAATAGAAACTTCATCATTTATTTGTATGATTTAGAACATAAAAAAATAAGGCTTCCCTGCCTATTGTTTAGCGTCCATGCATAATCGCAATAGTCGAACGTATTATACACAAATTACTGTATCAGAGAGTAATCAAAACCTTCTATTTCTACACCTATTGGAGGTCCAAAATTATTGCCCAATAGCGTCAGTAAATTTTCACAAATAGTATTATCTTTTTCTTCCGATTTTTCAGATTTCGTTAATGGTTTTGTCATATTATTGATATTCTGCTCAAACAATTCATTAATATCATCAAAAACTTTTTCGAATGTATCAATTTGTTCTGATTGAGTTTTTGCATTATTACTTAGTAGTTGTTCAAGAGTCTTATTATTAACCGATGGATTTATAAACAAATCCATAGCGCAGTCTATTTCGGGCATAGTATATTAAAAAACCTCATTGCTATTTACAGTTACATGTTTATCAAGATTATAATATTTTCACATCATACAAATAATGTAGATTTTAAAACTTGATAAAAAAGTAATATTTAAGTAGAATTAAATATAATAAAGGGAAGTTATAAAATGCCATTTGAATTTGAAAAACAATCTATTAAAGACATAATTTTGATAACTCCAAAAGTTTTTGGAGATAATCGCGGATTTTTTATGGAAACATATAAGAAGTCTGATTTTGAACAAAACGGAATATTTGGAGAATTTAACCAAGATAATCACTCAAAATCTGCAAAAGGAGTTTTAAGAGGTCTGCATTATCAAGAAGAACCTCATGCTCAAGCAAAAATAGTAAGATGTATTAAAGGCAGGATTTATGATGTTGCAGTAGATATTAGAAAAAATTCTGATACTTTTGGGAAATATGTAAA
Organism: uncultured bacterium; assembly: GCA_902783785.1. Lineage (GTDB taxonomy): Bacteria > Cyanobacteriota > Vampirovibrionia > Gastranaerophilales > Gastranaerophilaceae > UBA791. The sequence goes on from CACZSH010000097.1 coordinate 7,555, forward strand.
AGTAGATTTATCAGAAGATAACAAAAAAATGTTATATATTCCAAAAGGTTTTGCACACGGTTTTGTTTCTTTAACAGATGAAGTTGAAATAGCATATAAAACTCAAGGAGAATATTGTCCACAAGCAGATAGAGGTGTTATGTGGAATGATAAAGATATAAATATAGATTGGGAAATAGATTTTGAACCAATATTGTCTGAAAAAGATAAAAAGCATCCAAATTTAAGTGAAATATAATAAGGAGTAAGATTTGATGAGATTATTAGTAACAGGCGGCGCAGGATTTATCGGAAGTTGTTTTGTAAGACATATATTAAATACATACAAGGATTATAAAGTTGTAAACCTTGACGCATTAACATATTGCGGAAATTTAGAAAATTTAAATGATGTTAAAGACAATCCTAATTACACTTTTATACATGGAAATATTTGTGATAAAGATTTAGTAAGAGATATAATTAAAGATGTTGATTGCGTAGTTAACTTTGCTGCAGAATCACATGTTGATAATTCTATAAAACACCCTGAAATATTTGTAGAAACAAATGTTCAAGGAACTCTAAATTTACTTCAGGCATGTAAAGAAATCGGTATCGAAAAATATTTACAGGTAGGAACAGATGAAGTTTATGGTTCTCTTGGAAAAACAGGTTATTTCTATGAAACAACGCCTATTCAACCAAATTCTCCTTATTCAGCATCAAAAGCAAGCGCCGACTTACTTGTAAGAGCATACTATGAAACGTATAAACTTCCTGTATTAAATACAAGATGCTCAAATAATTATGGACCTTATCAATATCCTGAAAAATTAATCCCATTCTTTATTTCTCAATTATTAAAAGGAGAAAAAGTTCCCGTATACGGAGACGGATTAAATGTAAGAGATTGGTTATACGTATACGATCACTGTAAAGCAATTGATGTAGTATTACACAAAGGTAGAATTGGTGAAGTTTATAATATTGGAGGACATAACGAAAAAACAAACATGGAAATAACAAGATTAATTCTTGATGCAATGGGGAAAGATGAATCTTCAATTAAATATGTAGAAGATAGATTAGGACACGATAGACGTTATGCAATTGCAAATGACAAAATCCAATCTGAATTAGGCTGGGAACCATCTGTAACATTTGAAGAAGGCATAAAATTAACCATAGATTGGTACTTAAACAATCAAGATTGGATAAAATCAATAGAAAATAAGAAAAAGAAAGCGAGTCTCATTTAATGAAGATATTAGTAACCGGTGCAAAAGGAATGCTTGGGCAAGATTTATGTCCTGTTTTGGAAGATGAAAACTATGAAGTTATTGAAACTTCTATTGAAAATCTTGATATAACAGATATAAATCAGGTAAAAAATACTCTCTCAGAAGAAAAACCCGACATAGTTATTCATTGCGCAGGATATACAAATGTTGATTTAGCGGAAACAGAAAAAGAACTTGCTACAAAAATTAATGTAACAGGAACAGAAAACATTGCAAAATGTTGTGCTAATAATGATATCACATTAGTTTATATATCGACAGATTACGTTTTTGACGGAACAAAAAAAGAACCTTATACACCAGAAGATATTCCAAATCCTTTAAATCATTACGGACAAACAAAACTTGAAGGAGAGCTTGCTGTACAAGAATATTGCAAAAAATATTATATAGTTAGAACAAGCTGGTTATACGGACATCATGGCAAAAATTTTGTTGAAACTATGATAGCTCTTGCAGGTAAGCCTAAAGTAAAAGTTGTAGATGATCAAGTCGGCTGCCCAACTTGGACAATGGATTTAAGCGAAGGGATATTAGATTTAATTCAAGAAAACTTAGATTACGGAATATATCATATTTGCGGAAGCGGTTATACAACATGGTACGAATTTGCAAAAGAAATATACAAAAATCTAAAATTAAATGTAAACCTTAAACCGTGCAAAACAGAGAATTTTCCTCGTCATGCAAAAAGACCTCAATTTTCTGCAATATGCAATGGGATTTACAGAAATTGGAAGATTGCATTAAAAGATTATTTAAAATTACGTGAAGAACTTTAATTTTTTTCATATTTGTAGTAAAATTTACCTATGTTTTTCGGAAAATATAAAACTCATTACAGTTTGAACTTTTTTGCTATTTGCGGATGGATAAATCTAATCGGTTTTACAACATCAGTTTTTGGGCAATTTCTGATGGAATTATTTGAAAAGAATGAATCTTTAGATGTAATAATTCCTTCAATATTAAGTATTAATTGGTTTTTTGTTTTTTATGCAATTATAACTTTTGGTATTTTTATGTTGGAAAATTTTTACGAAGTGAGAATTAATAATGCTAAGTTTTTAAATAATCCTATAATAGATATAGCACGAATTATAGGAACAATATTAGGAATAACACCTTTTATCTTTTTATTTATTGCATTTTTATTTCTAAAATTCTAATAAAGGAGTCATTTATGAAAGGAATAATATTAGCTGGAGGAGCCGGAACAAGATTGTACCCAAGTACAATGGTTGTATCAAAACAGCTTTTGCCAATATACGATAAACCAATGATTTATCATCCGATTTCTGTACTAATGTTAGCCGGAATAAGAGATATTTTAATAATTTCAACTCCAAAAGATTTACCTAATTTTGAAAAGTTATTAGGAGATGGGTCTCAATTTGGATTAAGATTTAAATACAAAGAACAACCAAGTCCTGACGGATTAGCACAAGCTTTTATTTTAGGAGAAGAATTCATAGGAGATGACAATGTAGCCTTAATATTAGGTGATAATATTTTCTATGGACAAAGATTTTCAGGAACATTAAAATACGTAGTAAAACAAATACAAATAATTGGAGGAGCAACTGTATTTGCATATCATGTAAAAGATCCTCAAAGATTTGGTGTAGCAGAATTTGACGACACAGGAAAAGTTTTAACGTTGGAAGAAAAGCCTCAAAATCCAAAATCAAATTATGCAGTAACAGGTTTATATTTCTATGACAATAAAGTTGTAGAATATGCGAAAAATCTTAAACCTTCTGCAAGGGGCGAATTAGAAATAACCGATTTAAATAAAGTTTATTTGGAACAAGGCAAATTAAACTGCGAAGTTTTATCAAGAGGTTTTGCTTGGTTAGATACAGGAACTCACGCATCACTACTTCAAGCAGGGCAATACATTCAAACAATTGAAGAAAATCAAGGAATAAAAATTGCTTGCCTTGAAGAAATTGCGTACAGAATGAAATTTGTATCAAAAGAACATTTAAGACAACAAGTTGAACAATACAAAAATAATGAATATTATGATTATATAAAAAGATTAATCAACGAAAACTAAAGGTTTTTAAATGAAAAAAATATTAGTAACAGGAGGAGCAGGTTTTATAGGAAGTCATTTATGCGAAAAATTGCTAAATGGTGGAAACTATGTAATTTGTCTTGATAATTTTTTTACTGGTAAAAAAGACAATATAAAACATTTGATAAGTAATAAAAATTTTGAACTAGTAGAACACGATATAGTAAAAGACTACTTCACAGAAGTAAATCAAATATATAATTTAGCATGCCCGGCAAGCCCTGTTGCATACCAATACAATCCGATAAATACAATAAAAACTTGTGTTCTTGGAACGTTGAACATGCTTGAACTCGCAAAGAAAAATGATGCAAGAATACTACAATCTTCAACAAGTGAAATCTACGGTAATCCAATAATGCATCCGCAAAAGGAAGAATATTGGGGAAATGTAAATCCTATTGGAATAAGAAGCTGTTATGACGAAGGAAAACGCTGTGCAGAAACCTTAATGATGGACTTTCACAGACAGAACAAAGTTGATATTAGAATAATAAGAATATTTAATACATACGGTCCGAATATGGATATAAATGACGGAAGAGTTGTATCAAATTTTATAGTTCAAGCCTTACAAGATAAAGATATCACAATATACGGAGACGGTTCTCAAACTCGATCATTTTGCTATGTTTCAGATTTAATAGACGGAATAATAAAAATGATGAATAACGAATTTGATTTTATAGGACCTGTAAACTTAGGAAACCCTAGTGAAAGAACAATACTTGACTTTGCTAAGTTAATAATAGAATTAACAAATTCAAAATCTAAAATAGTATACAAAAATTTGCCTCAAGATGATCCAATAAAAAGAAAACCTGACATTTCTCTTGCAAAAGAAAAATTAAAATGGGAACCAAAAGTTGATATAAAAGACGGTTTAGCCAAAACTATTGAATACTTTGATAAAAAGTTAAAGGAGAATAACTAGTGAAAGTTTGTGTAATAGGAACAGGATATGTTGGTTTAGTTGTTGGAACTTGTTTGGCAGAAATGGGCAACGATGTTATTTGCGTTGATAATAATATTGAAAAATTAAAACAATTAAAACAAGGTATAATACCTATTTATGAACCAGGCTTAGAAGAACTTATCAAAGAAAATGTGTCCGAAAATAGACTAAACTTTTCTAACAATATAAAAGAAGCTATCGAAAAATCATTAATTTGTTACATTGCGGTTGGAACTCCTCAGAAAGAAGATGGCTCAGCAGATTTACAATATGTATACCAAGTTGCAGAAGATATTGGAAATTATATAAATAATTATAAAGTAATTGTAGATAAATCAACCGTACCAATAGGAACAGCAGAAAAAATAACAAACATTATAAAAACAAAAACAAAATACAAATTTGACGTAATATCAAATCCTGAATTTTTAAAACAAGGTTCAGCTGTAGAAGATTTTCTAAAACCAGATAGAATAATAATTGGTTCAAGTTCTGACAAAGCTACAGAAATAATGAAAGAGTTATATGCACCATTTTTAAGAACAGGAAATCCAATAATATTAATGGATGTAAAATCTGCAGAAATGACAAAATATGCTTCAAATTCTTTTTTAGCGATGAAAGTATCGTTTGCAAATGAAATCGCAAATATTTGCGAAAAAGTCGGTGCAGATGCAGATATGGTAAGAAAGGGTATGAGTGCAGACAAGAGAATTGGCTCACAATTTTTATTTGCAGGGCTTGGATACGGGGGCAGTTGTTTTCCAAAAGATGTAAAAGCATTAATAAAAACTGCACAAGACAATCAATGTGATTATGATATTTTAAATGCCACAGATAAAGTGAACAAAAATCAAAGACAATTGTTCATAAATAAAATAGTAAAAAAATACGGAAAAGACTTAAAAGAAAAGACTTTTGCAATTTGGGGTTTATCTTTTAAACCAAAGACTAACGATATGAGAGAAGCTCCATCAATTACAATAATAAACGAATTACTAAAAATGGGAGCAAAAATTCAATGCTATGATCCAAAAGCTATTGAAACAGCAAAAGAAATTTTTAAAGATTCAATCATATACGCACAAAACTCCTATGAGGCACTAAAAGATGCTGATGCAATGTTGCTTTTGACAGAATGGAATGAATTTAGAAGACCTGATTTTGAAAAAATAAAAATGTTATTAAAAACACCAGTAATATTTGACGGAAGAAATCAATATAATACAAAACATCTTATTGAACTCGGATTTGAATATTTTTCAATAGGGAAAAAAGCTACTAAAAAGGAGACTAACTACTAATGAAAGGAATAATACTTGCCGGCGGCGCAGGAACAAGACTTTTTCCAGCATCATTGCCAATATCAAAAATATTATTAACAATTTATAATAAACCTATGATTTACTATCCTCTTTCAACATTTTTAAGAGCCGGTATAAAAGATATTCTTATTATTACAAATGAAGCCGATTACGAAAATTTTAGAAAATTATTAGGCGATGGCTCACAAATAGGTATAAATATAAAATATCGTATTCAATATGTTCAAAAAGGAATAGCTGATGCATTTTTAATAGGAGAAGACTTTATAGAAAAAGATTCTGTTGCCTTAATCCTTGGAGATAACATCTTTTACGGAAAAAATTTCGGAAATATTATGAAAAAAGCAATATTAAAAAATGAAGGAGCAACAGTATTTGGATATAAAGTACCTGATCCTGAGCGTTTTGGAGTTATAGATTTTGATAAAAATAAAAAGGTACTTTCTTTGGAAGAAAAACCTACAAATCCAAAATCTAATTACGCAGTAACCGGTTTATATTTTTATGATAACAACGTTTGCAAATATACCCAATCTTTAAAGCCTTCTCTGAGGGGAGAATTAGAAATAACAGATTTAAATAAAATTTATTTAGAAAAAGGTAAATTAAATGTAGAAATTTTGGATAAAAGTTTTAAATGGTTTGATACAGGAACTCATGAATCAATGCTTGAAGCTTCAAATTATGTAAATAAAATGGAGAAAAATGGCGTAACCATAGGTTGTATAGAAGAAATAGCTTATAAAGAATCTTTTATTTCTGCAAAAAATTTATGGAAAAACCTTGAAAAATTCGGCGACAAAAACGAATATTACAATAATATAAAAAAGCTTTTAGTTTCTAATAAATAGGCTATACACATGTTACTGTTTTGTAACATGTGTATTTATAAAAAGCAATTTTAATACAAAAAAACACTTATATAAGGCATAAAGTGTGTGATGTATGCTGCAAAAAAGCTAGTGTCATTTACGCTGTGTATCTATGTGTGAATTTGGTAGATAAAATTAAATAAAGGAGTAAATTTATGTTTGTAGGATTTCAAGATTACACTGTAAAAAAAGATTATTATCCTCGAGAAATTGGTGAATCAATACCACCACGAAAACCTCAACCGGAATGCCGAGAATACAGACCGAGAGAAATTGGTGAAGATCCTAGAACAATACCTACAAGAGAACAACAACAAAAAAACTTTGATAGAGCAGCCACATATCATACCAGTCCTTCACGACCAACGTATGAACACAGGCCCCGTGAAATAGGAGAAGATCCTAGAGAAGTAAAAAATCCTGATGCTCCAAAACAAGCATCCGAAATGACAGAACAAGAAAGAAGAATTGATTTATTTGCATAAAAAATTTACAATAAAAAAATACCGAAAATAATATTTTCGGTATTTTTTTTATGAAAATCAACCAATTAAACTATGAAAAAATAACCTAAAAAATATAAAATATATAAATAGATTTGATTTTTGAATAAAAAATATTAAAAAATAATTGACAGGAAGATATTATGAGATTAAAAAATTTAATAACAAAAAGTTTAATAATCCTATTTGCACTAAGTTCAGTGTCATTTGCTAGTAATATTACATTACAAGGTGCAATACAAAAATATAAATCAGGAAATTATACAGGTTGTATTCAAGATTTAGAAACATATACCAGAAATGAACAATCAAATGCACTTGCGTACTATTATCTTGCAATTGCAAATGTACAAGCAGGAAGAAAACAAAATGCTATACAAGCTTACGATAGAGTTTTGGCACTAAAACCAAATGCAACTCTTCTAGATTACGCAACAAAAGGAAAAGTTTGTCTTGAAGAACCGCAATTTTGCTATAAAAGTAATGTAATGAAAGAAGAAGATACAGAACTTGATAAATTTATAAAAGATAAAAATCAATTTGTATATAAAGATGCTCAAAAAGAAGAAACAAAGAAAAATTTAGATTCTTTAAAAAATCGTATAAATTCAGACGAAGAAATAAATCGTACAGAATTTGAAGAATATGAGAGAAGCAGCAATAAAGAAAATAAAAACTTAAAACAAGCAAAAATGCCGACTAACGATGAAGTTGTAGCTGCAATAAAAATACTAAATCAAGCAGGATTAGGAAGTCTTGTAACACAACAACCTGCGCAACAATCTGTAGCTCAACAACCACAGCAAACAGAACAACAAAGACAAATGCTTCAAGCAATGGCGGCAATACAACAAAATCCTTATGGAAATATTTCAGCAATGTTTGGAGGTAACAATAATAACAATAACAGTTCTAATCAACTTATGAATATGTTACCATTAATTATGGCACAAGGTGGTCAAAACGGACAAAATTCTATGAGTCCTGAAGTTATTCAAGCAATGATGATGAATGCAATGATGCCTGATTTAAATTTTAGTTCAAATAGTGACAACCGATAAAAAAATATATATAATAAATAAATTACACAATAAAGGGAAATAGGAAGGTTATGAAATTTAAAACAACGAGATTTGGAGAAATTGATATTGACGAAGAATTAATATTCAATTTTGAATTACCAATTTTAGGCTATGAAGATAAAAGATACGTAATGATTGATGTTACAGAAAATCCAATATTTAAATGGTTACAAGCCGTAGATACTCCTGAAGTATCTTTTCCAATAACAAATCCTGTCATTTTTGGACATGATTATGTATTTGAATTACCAACACAAGCGCAAGATGTTCTCGATATAAAAACCGCAGAAGAAGTACTTGCTTTTAATATAGCATGCATTCCTGACAAAGCTCCAAAAGATTCTACAATAAATCTTCTTGCACCACTAATCTTTAACACAAAAAATCATAAAGCTGGTCAAGTAATTCTTACTGATAGCGGATTTAGTACAAGAGAAAAATTATTTAAAAATTAATTGTAGAATACAAACGATTGAGAGAAAGATATGCTAATTTTATCAAGAAAAAACGGACAAAAAATTATAATAAACGATAATATCGAAATAACTATTGTGGAATCAAAAAACGATAATTGTAAAATTGCAATTGATGCACCACGAGATGTAAAAGTTTATAGAGAAGAAGTTTACAAACAAATAAAAAGCTCTAACCAAATGAGTACGGATTCATTAACTGATTTAAGTCAATTAGCAGACTTAATGCCAAAAACTAATGACAATAATGAACAAAAAAAGAAAACAATAATATTCAAAAAGAAACCTGAATGATAATAAATTATGAAACAGCAAAAAAAGATTTGCTTGATTTAAATTTTAAAAATTGCGAAAAATATTTTCAAAACAATAATTATCAACTGGAGTTCGGATATTGTGAACTTTTAAAAGGTAATTTAGATAATGCAAAAAGAATTTTCGCACCTATTTCAAACTATAACCCTCGTGCACATTGGGCATTAAGAATGATACAATTTATAGAAGGTTATGTTACTTTTTTACCATCGTATTTTGAAATAAGAAATTTTTTAGAGATTGATATTTATTTATTATTAAAGGCAAAAAAACTTAATTGGGTAGAAAATATTATAAACGGTGATGATTTATTTTTCAGTGTAAACAGTGAAAGCTATAAATTTATAGCAAGAGTTCTAATGTATAATAATTATGCCGAAGTAGCAAAAATATATCTTGATAAAGGTATCGAAAACTCCTATGGAGATCCTGAGATTCACATTATTTTGGCAGATTATTATTTATCAAAAAATGATAAAGAAAAAGCTATAAAATCTTTAACCAACTGTCTTAGAATTTTACCGGAATATTACCCTGCAAAGAAAAAATTAAAGGAATTAAACTAATCTACATAAATATAGTTTGATTTCTATCAGGACCAACACTAACAAAACTGACCGGAATATTCAACAATTCTGAAATACGATTAATATACTTTTTAGCATTTTCAGGTAAATCTTCATACTTTTTGATATCAGAAGTTTTAGCCAACCATCCGTCACAAGTTTCATATACAGGTTCCAAATATTTATGAATAAAAGTGTTGGTAGGATAATCTTTATAAATTTCACCATTTCTGGTATCTAAATAAGCAATAGCAATTTTAATTTTTTCAAAATTATCAAAAACATCCAATTTAGTAAGTGCTATTTGAGTAATACCGCCAACGAGAGCTGTATATTTTGCACAAACTGCATCAAACCACCCTGTTCTTCTTTTTCTACCTGTTGTAGTACCAAATTCATTACCAATTTGTTGAATTTTTTCTCCATCTTCATCAAACAATTCTGTAACAAAAGGGCCTTCTCCGACTCTGGTTACATAAGCTTTATAAACACCTATAACATTTTTTATTTGAGATACGGCAAAACCGCTTCCGCAAGCAGCATAGCCTGGTACAGCATTAGAACTTGTAACATAAGGATATGTTCCCCAATCAACATCAAGCATCACACCTTGGGCACCCTCAAAAAGGATTTTTTTATTTTTAAATTCTATTATTAAATTTTGCCAATCAAAACAAACATATGGTTCTAAAATTTTTCTGTATCTATCACAAACATCAAGTATTTCTTCTTTTGAATATGTTTTTGAATCATAAACATTCTTAAGAATACTATTTTTTAAAGGTAAAATATCATCTAGGCGATGAGATAATGTTTCAAAATCAAATAAATCCTGAACTTTCAAAGCAGTTCTTGCTATTTTATCACTATATGTAGGGCCTATACCTTTTTTTGTAGTCCCAATTTTAGAAGTTTTTAAAGATTTTTCACTTAAACCATCAATATCAATATGATAAGGCATTGTTAAAGTAGCAAGAGGACTTATTTTTAAATTTGATAAATTAACATCTTGAGCTCTCAGATCTTTTATCTCTTGTTCAAACAATTCAGGATAAATGACTACACCATTACCCAAAAAGCAAATTTTATTATCATACAAAATACCTGAAGGAACCAAATGAAACTTATATGTTTTATCATTATAAACAACGGTATGTCCTGCATTACAACCACCGTGAAATCTAACTATAAAATCAACATCCTCAGCTAAAATGTCAATTATTTTAGCCTTTCCTTCATCACCCCATTGAGCACCTATAACAACCGTATTTCCCATCTTAGCCTCTATTTTTCAATTCTGTAATCAATTCAGGAATAATTAAATTCAAATCTCCAACTATTCCGACATCAGCAATATCAAAAATTGGAGCTTTTTCATCACTGTTAATTGCAATAATTTTTTTAGACCCGCACATTCCAACTTGATGTTGAATAGCTCCAGAAATACCGACTGCAATATACAATTTTGGACATACTGTTTTGCCTGTTTGACCAACTTGCATAGAAGAATCAGCAAGTCCCATATCGACAGCCCCCCTTGTAGCACCAACAACACCGTTCAGCAATCCTGCCAATTCTTTTAATTGACTAAAACCTTTTTCATTTTTTACACCCTTACCGCCTGCTACTATAACATCTGCATCACTAAGGGTTACACCAGCTTCCTGTATATTTTGTATAAATTCAACAATCTTTGTTCTTGAATTTAAGCAATCTGGTCCAACACATTTTTCAATAAATTCGGTATCCTTTACCTGAATATTTTCAACTTGTAAAACTTTCGGTCTTACAGTAGCCATTTGAGGATAATTTTTACACAAAATTGTTGCCATTAAATTTCCGCCAAAAGTCGGACGAGTTGCAGCAAGCTGCCCTTTTTCATTAATATCCAATTTCGTACAATCTGCGGTTAAACCTGTATTTAAAGCTGCAGCTACTACAGGAGCTAAATCTCTTCCTTGTGTAGTTGCGCCAAACAGCATTATTGCCGGTTTAATTTCACTTACTAAATTAATTATGGTTTTTGAATAAACATCTGTGGAATATTCTTTAAATTTTTCATTTTTTATAACATAAACTCTATCAAAACCGCTATTTTTAAGATTTTCTTTTATATTATCTATATTTGTACCATCAGTTAGTAATACAGCAGAAATAACTTCATTATCAAGTTTTGCAGAAAGCTTTTGAGCCTCAGATGCTAATTCTGCAACAACACCTACTACTTCTGAATTTCTCGATAATTGAGCATATATTAAAATTCCACGGTTTTCAGACATTAATATTCTCCATAATTATTTTTACAGCATCCTTTGAAGATTCAGCCTTTATTTTTTCACCGCCTTGTTTTTGTTCAGGCCTAAAAGCTTTGCTAACGTAAGTAGGCGAGCCTTTTATCCCCACACTATCCGGTAATAGTCCTATATCTTCCATTGAATAATATGGAACTTTTGCTTCTTGTGCATATTTAAAACCGTTAATTAATGGTCTTGACAAGTTGTAATCAGGTTTTATCATTGATAATACACAAGGTAAATCAGATTCAATAATTTCTATACCATCTTCAACTTCTTTTTTTACAGTTATTTTATTATCAGAAACACTTAAAATTTCTTTTACATAAGTTATTTGAGAATAACCTAATTTTTGAGCTATCATAGCAGGGGTTTGAGCTGTATCACCATCAATTGCAAATTGCCCGCATATAATTAAATCAACATCACTAATTTTACTTTTAATAGCGCCAGCTAAGGTAGTAGAAGTCGCTATTGTATCTGCACCTGCAAATTTTCTGTCACTTATAACAAAACCACTATCAACACCAAGTGATAAAGATGCTCTAATAACATTTTCTGCTTGAGGAGGGCCCATAGTTATTGAAACAATCTCCACATCAGTATTTTCTTTTTTTAGTCTTAAAGCAGCTTCCAAACCATACGTATCAAATGGATTAATAATACTTTCCAAGCCTTCTCTTTGAATGGTATTATTTTCTGTCCATTTAATATCTGCAGTATCTGGTACTTGTTTAATACATAAAACTATTTTCATTATTTTCTAGCCTGCTTTGCTTGAACATCCATTGCTGCATCATGAGCAAGCATATATACAGAACATATTTTAAATTTTTTTAAATACCAAGCACAACTGTCTTGCATGCATATCTTATCCATATCAGTACCTGCTGATAAAAGAGGACAAAACGGTATATCTTTTTGTACTGCCATACTAACTTCCTATCCTTGTTTTAACAAATTACAACTTTCATCTCTTTTACGTTCTTGATCTTTATATATTCTGGTTCTATTGATAACTTCATCAAAATCGATTTTGTGAGCATCAAAATCAGGCCCATCTACACAAGCAAATTTAACTTCTCCACCAACAGTTAATCTACAAGCGCCACACATGCCTGTACCATCAACCATTATTGGGTTCATACTAGCTTCTGTATAAATACCTTTATCCCTTGTTAATTCAGCAACAGCTTTCATCATAGGCATTGGACCTACCGCTATAGAATAATCTACTTTTTCATTTTCCATTATTCTTGATAAAACTTGAGTAACAAAGCCTTTTTCCCCTAATGAGCCGTCATCTGTTGTTATAAATAATTCACTACAAGCATCTTTCATTTTATCTGCCCAAAAGATTAAATCTTTATTTCTCGCACCCATTATCATATATACTTTATTTCCTGCATCCTTAAAAGCTTTTGAAATCAAATAACATGGTGCTGCGCCATATCCACCTGCAAGACAAACAACTGTCCCATATTTTTTAATATCTGTAGGTTTACCTAATGGACCAACTATATCCAACAATTCATCACCCACATTTAATTGTGCAAGCTTTTTCGTTGTATAACCTACTGCCATAAATACTAAAGTTAAAATACCATTTTCTTTATCAACATCAGCAATCGTTAAAGGTACCCTTTCACCATCTTCTTCAACTCTAAAAATAATAAATTGTCCGGCTTTTGCATTTCTTACTACATAAGGTGCTTCTATTTGAATTTCATATTGATTTGGACATATTTCTGTTTTTGAAATTATTTTATATGACATAATTATTTTCCTCTATTTATATATATTTTTAACTATTCTTGAACAATCCTTGCAGGAAAACTATTTCTTAAAAGTTCATTTAAAAGAGTTTCTGCTTTAGAACGTTCTGTAAAAGAACCAACTTGCAACGTATAACTTCCATTTGAAGATTTTATAAAAGACGAAACACCAACTTCTGAATCTTGTAATATAGATTGAGCAACCCTTGCTTGTTCAACCGTAGAATATTTACCTACAACAACTTTAAATGTTGAATTATATGTCGGTGTAGCTGGTTTAGCTTCTACTTTTTGAGATTGTTTATCATCTAATTTTGTAGCTTTTGGTTCCTGTTTTTGAATAGCATAAGGTATAACGACTTTTTCATCTAATTCCGGAACTAAAGTATCTTCAGACATACGCTCTTTTAAGGTTTCCTGTTCAACTTTTTTATCAACTGCTTTTTTTACAATTCCTTGATCTTCTTGTTGAATAAATTTTAGCCTATCATCAATAAATCTCTTTACACCTAAACCTGTTTCTTTTGGTTCAACTTCTTCCTCATCGCCTATTGAAACATCAACTTCAGGTGATAAATGTCTGGCTACAGCAGTAAAAAACAAAAGCATAACCAAAAATGCAGTTATAAATAGTAAAAAGAAATTTTGAAAATTATTTCTTTTATCTTTTTTATATTTACTGTAATTCATATACCCCGGAGTGCGCATATTATTACTCATATACACCTCTTACTTTTGTTCCGGCTAAATAAATATCGTCCAATTCTTCAGAATATCTTTCCATAACTTTTTTAGCAAATTCGTCAATATCAGATATATTCAAATCAGTACCCAAACCTGCAGCATTAACTGGAGCACCAGTTGAATCTATATTCAAGCCTGTGTGAATTAATATTGAAGTTACTGATTTTGTACAAATAGAAACTGATAATTTTTTATCGTCTACGAATAAATCATCACCGCTTCTTCTTACAATAATACCCATATCTTCTAAAACCTCTTTAATTGTTGTCATCAAAAGTCTTTGTCTTAAAACACCTTCTGTAATATCAACATTAAATTGTTCTGTTATAAAGCTCAACATATATTTGCTATAAATTGGTTCATTATTTATAACATCTTCAATATCAACCATTTCTGTAAGTTTAACTTCACATTCACCTTTAAAAGCCACTATTGCATCGCCCATCATTTTATAATTTTTATAAATCCAATGTGGAGCTAATTGTGAACCGATATATTTTACATCTTCTTCTATTAACTTAGTTTTCATTATACACACCCATGCCTTAATAACATTTTAATTTAAAAAAGCTTTTTAATAAAGTCTTTTGCATTATTTTTTTGCAGAGCTTTAAATAAATACATACACGATTCACATTTACCGCAATGTTTTTTTCCACCAAGGTAACAACTATGTATAAGTTCAAGAGGAGCATTTAATTTCATCGCTTCATGAACTGTTTCAATTTTATCCATATTTATCAATGGTCTTAAAATTTTTGGCTGTTTTAATGTAGAATATTCAAATTCTGCTTCAACCCTTTTTACAAATTCTGAAGTATTATCAGGAAAACTTTTACCTTCTTCTTTATTTGCACCCAAAATTATATAATCATATCCGTAACTATCTGCATAACATGCAGCAATATTTAAAAATAACCCATTTCTATTTGGAACCCAAACAGATTTCATATCATAATCTTGCGGAACTTCATCACTACTAACAAGAGCTGTATGCGTTATTTCTCTTAAAAAATCTAATTTTATAACTTTATGTTCAACATTATAATATTCACAAATTTTTCTTGAAGCTTCAATTTCTCTTTTTTTGGCTTTTTGTCCATAATCAAAAGTTAAAGCTAATTCACAATTATATTTTTCTCTTGTCATTGCAAGACAAGTCAATGCATCTAAACCGCCTGATAATAGTATTATTGATTTCATACAATTCCTCTTTTTGCTCATTGTAGCATAAAAAAAAGGTAAAAATCCTATGATTTTTACCTATAAATTTATTAATGAATGGTAAGTAATTTGTTAAAATTTTGTTAGATGAATTACATATAATTCATAATTGAAATGCCCATCATTTGTGATGATAAAGAATATGACGCTTCAAGTGCATATTGAGATTGAAGCCATTCTGCAATTAAAGAAGTCAAATCAGCATCTTCCAAAGAAGACTTTAATGATGTTAAATTAGTAATATTATTATCATAAGCTTCTCTCAATGTATCAAATCTGTTCAAAGAAATACCAATTTTGGTATCAGATTCTGCAATATGATCTAACCCTTTTTGTATACCATCTATTGCAGAATACATTGCATCCATATCACTTATTTCAATAGCAGACGATAATTTTGTAAGTGAAGCAATTACACCAACATCTCCTGTCGTATTAACATTTCCTGTCATAACTTTTGTTTCCGGATTAAACTCAGCAGAAGTAGTTACTGTACCTTGTCCAAACAAATTTGAACCAATAATACTAATATCTTCTTCTAAATTTTCAGCTCCAATTACGACTTGTCTTTTATCATTAGAACCGTTATACACAATATTTTTTGAATTTTCTATTTTCCAATCATTTGGTTCAGTATCTCTTGTAGTTGTTGACGAATCTGGATTTGTAACAGTAGTTTTCCATACTGGAGCTTCTTCTGTTCCTGTATTAACCATTTTATATGTAGTCAAGTTACCATCTTCATCTTTAACAGACTTAGTATAAGAACCGTCTCCATTATCAACAAAAGTTTGTGCAGGAGAGTCTTCTAAAGAATATGGTTTTGTTAATATCGCAGCCCCACTAAATAAATATGTACCTGCATAATTAGTGTTTGCAAAATTTGTAAGATTTTGAATAATACCATCAATTTCTTGTTTAAAAGCATTAAGCTCTGTATCAGAGTATGTACCATTTGCAGCCATTAAACCAACATCTAATGCTCTTGATGCTTGAACTTTTGCACCTTTTAGCGAATCATTAACAGCTTTTAATTCATACTCCGCATTATTCATATTTTTAATATAGCCATTATACAAATTTATTTCTCTTTTAGCACTCAATATAGATTTTGCAGCAACTGCATCATCTGTTATTGATGTTATTTTCTTTTGTGTTGCAAGTTGAGTTGATAATTTATTAAATTTACCTTGTGTACTTGCCATGTACTTTACTAATGAATTTGACATTTGGCTTGATGTTGTTCTTGATAGCATAATTATTTCCTTTTATAGTTTGTTTCTGTATACGTTATAGATAATTTTATTTTATGCGCCTAAATTTATGAGAACATTCAATATATCACAACAGGCGTTAAATATTCTGGCGGACGCTTGATATGCCTGCTGATATTTAACCATATCCATCATTTCTTCATTTAAATCAACACCCGTTTCATTTAATAATTGAGTTTCTATTGACTCAACTTTTGAAGCCTGAGCTTCGTCTTGATTATTTATACTTTCTGCTTGTACACCAATGGCCGAAATACCAGACATCAAAAAAGCTTCAGGCGATAAATTTTTTAATCTTACATTTTGCGTCGAATTTCTGGTATTAAGAACGACACCCATAGCTTTTCCATTACCAACAAGCGTTCTTTCTGATTCATCAGTTAAAGTATATTGTATACCTGTTTGTCCATCAATTTCAACAGTATTTGTAAAATCACTTGATGAAGCTGTTACCAACGCTGCTGAAATACCGGAAGTATTTGTTCTAAGTTTACTATTAACCGAAATATTACCTGCATTTATCACAGAATGCTCATCACTTGAAACAAATATTTTTTCTAATGGTGAAGCTAATATAGTATTTCCTTCTGAATCTTTCCCAATACACATTGCAAATTCGGTTGCATTAGGATCAGGAATATATGTACCATCCGGTTGTTCAATCCAACCTTGCGTTTGAATACCATTAATTACTTCTGCAAATCCGGCTGCCAAATCATCTAACATGTCAACTGAATTTTGAACAGTAAGATTTACCCCGCTTGGGCCACCCATTTTTAGTATGCCGCCAACACTGCCGCCTTGGATTCTATCATTAATGTCTGTTTGTACTTGTACTCCATATTGGTCTTCTAATCCAATAGTAACTCTAACATCATCTGCCGTATTATAATGTGCAGTCATCGTTAGTTTTCCTACAACAGTCGTATGTTTTACCAAATCTAAACCATCAAGAGATACAGATGCAACACCATTTTCAGAAATAGATGTTTCTATATTTATTTGAGATGCCAATTGAGATAAAATTGCGTCTCTTTGATCATATAAATTATTTCCGGCTGAATTTAATGTACCAGAACTTATGATTCGTTTATTAATTACAGCTAAATCTTCAAGTAACGCATTTGCTTTATTAACATTATCTGCAAGTTTAGAAGCTTGCATAGAAGCTTCTGTTCCATCACCAACTAATGATGTTCTGTAACTGTTTAAATCTCTATATTTTGAATTTAATAATATTGTGAAATTATTTGCTTTTTCAATATAGTCTGTTCTTGCAGTAACATCTGTCGGATTTTGTTGTAAGTTAGCTGCAGCACTATAAAACTCATCCAGAGAAATAGCTAAAGAATTCGCACCAGTTCCAGACATTTCATCCAATATTGTTACTATGTGATTTGCTATTTCAGATTCAGTTGAAAAAAAGCTTAAGCCAGATTGTTCTTTTCTTAAGTATGATCTTAAAAATTCATCTGCATATCTTGATATAGACGTTATTTGAACACCGGCATTGTGAGATGCTATACTGTATACATCAGTAGTCTCTGCCCCATCTATACATCTTGTTCCAAGATTAACACGCTTCTTCGAATACCCTTCCGTATTCATATTTGCGACATTATTTTCTACTATTGATATAGCTGTTTGATTTACTTGCAGTGCATTTACTGCCATCGTTAAAGCTGAATTGATTGACATTTAAACTCCTTTTTAAGCGTCTTCACAAATAGAACTAAACCCTGGACCCTCGCTATGGCTGTTCTTTCCATGACAGTCATAGACTTGGGATTGCGGCGTACACGCCTGCAATATTATATCTAATATTTTATTAGACACAGTTAGTCCTTGCTGTATTAATTCCACATTTGTTTGTTCTAATAACATGATTTTTTTTGAAACTTCATTAATCTTTACTTTAAATTCTTTAAAATATTCAAGTCTCGGACTTAAAATTTCATCGGCATTCTTGATTATTTCAGATATATTCATATCTTCAACGCCCATTTGCTTTACTATCCTTAATCTTTCATTGTTTAAGTCTATCAACAAATCATTTTGATGCAATATTTCAATATCTAGTTCATGCAATCTTTCAGAATCCATTTTTATTAGTGCATTTTTCTTTTCTTCATATAAATCAGACATTTTAGCATACTCAATTAATATTTCATTAAATACAAGTTCTAATTGACCTAATATTTTTTCATTTATTTCCATATCCATTTTAAAACCTCATATTATAGTGTATAATCAGCTATAACACTTCTACCGTATTTTAATCCATATTTTATATCTTCAGTTGATAAATCATTTTCACCTACATACTTTGCAAATTCTTTTATTTCTGAAATATTTTTATTTATCAACAGCTCATTTGTATCTTTTAAATCAATACCATTAGTTGTTTCATCTACAACAGGCATTGCAGATTGCAATGGCTTTTGAACGGCACTAAACGCTTTTGTCGCATTTAGCATGCTTATAGGATTTGTTACTCCGCTTGTTATTCCTGATACCATATTTAAATTTCCTTACCTTACCACTCTTTTTATTTTTTTAGTATTTTTTGTTATTGTATATATCTTTCCATTTGATTATAAATTTGTTTAGCAAACCCAAATGAGGTTCTTTCGTTACTTGATAAATTTCTTCCGACTTCTTGAAATACAAATTCTTTAAATGTATCCTGATATTTTGATTCTTTACCAAATATACCATCTTCTCTATCAACAGTTTTATCCATTAATTTCATCATTTTTGTTATGAACATAGATTCAAACTCGTTTGCTACTTTTTTTAATTGTGCTTTTTTATCATTAGAATTTTTAATGTTATTAAAAATTTGTGCATCATTATTGTTTATATAATTTGATTGAATATAACTCATTTTCCTACCCTAAATTACAACTAAATCTGCTTGTAAACTTCCTGATTTCTTCAAAGCTTGCAAAATTGATATTAAATCTATAGGAGCAACTCCAATTGAATTTAATGCTTTTACTAAATCATTTAAGTTACTGTTAGCAGGCATTTCTATTACACTTCCCATTGTTTTTTCTACATTAACTTCTTCATCAGTAAATCCAACAGTTTCTCCATTACTAAAAGGACTTGGTTGTGAAACATTAGTATCTGTTGAAACTGTTACTGTTATATTTCCATGAGCAACTGCAGCAGGCATTAATTTTACATCAGAACCTATTACAACTGTTCCTGTTCTCTCATTTACGACAACTTTTGCTCTTTCCATTGTCGGATTAACTTCCAAATTTTCTATTATTGATAAAAACCCAACTCTGTTATTTTGAAATCTTGCAGGAATAGTAACTTCTACAGAACTTCCGTCTATAGCTTTTGCAGGTGCAACAAGATTACTGATTGTTTGCGCAATTCTTGATACTAAAGTATAATCTGATTTATCAATAGACAAAATAATGGAATTATCATTTCCGATTGTAGTATCAATATCTCTTTCCATAATCGCACCACCGGGAACACGACCTGTACTTGTAATAGCAGTTCTTTTTTGTCCGCCACTATTACCTGAAGCATTAACGCCACCTACTGATACAGGACCTTGTGCTACCGCAACAGCTTCGCCATTTGGAGCTTTCAATATAGTTTGAACTAAAACACCACCTTCTAAACTCTTAGCATCTGCTATTGTTGATACAGTTACATCTATTCTGTCACCGTTTTTTGCAAACGGTGGAACTGTTGCTGTTACAATTACTGCCGCTGTTGCACCTTTTTGAATGTAGTTTTCTTGTTCTATAACAGTTCCTAAATTCATTAATAACATTTTATTTGTTAACTGAGTTGAACGAGAGTTATCACCTGTTCCAGGTAAACCTACAACAACACCATATCCTACCAATTGGTTTTCTCTTACACCTCTTACATGTGTTATATCTACAATTCTTACCGTTGCCGCATATGCTGTCATTGGCATAAATGATGTCATCAATATTACTAGCAATAATCCGATTAATTTTTTCATTTTACTTACCCTACTACTTACCTTTTTGTTATCCTTTATTAGAATAAATATCTTATAAATTTGTTTATGATACCTTCGTTTTGGCTTCTTGATATTGAACCTCTGCCTGACATACCAAATTGTAAATTACTTACTTTATTTGATTCAATTTGACCTTGATCATTAATCCATCTAGGATCAACAATACCTGATACTATCAAGTCCATTCTTTCATTACCGTTTACGATTGATTTTTTACCTTGTACGACCAAATTACCATTAGCTTGTATTTGTACTACTTGAGCAGTTACAACATTTGTAAATGTCGCACTTCTTGTTGTTGCTGCAGTATTTGTAACAGCATTTGAACCTCCAAAGTTATTTACATCTTTTACAAATCCTAAATGTAAAACTTTTCTTATAAATTCCGTAAAGTGATCGACTGTTTCAGAAGTTTTACTTGTTGAAAAATTTACGTTATCAGAACTTGTAATATTTTCTGAAATAACAATAGATACAGTGTCACCAATTGAAGTAGCTCTTACCCCTGCATATAAAGATTTTGGAGCTGCCGTATAACCTTGTGATGCAGATAGCGTAAATAAGCTTTCTGCATTAACTACTGTAGCCACTGACAATATTACTATTAAACTTAATATTAATTTCTTTACCATTCCTACCCGCTTATTTCTTCAAATTACATTGTTATTAATACTTTATTTGGTCCTATAACTTTACCTCTATATACTTTTTGATATTTTGGACTTTTTAAAGTTATATAATCACCTATATTACCGTCACTTTGTGCAGTAGCCGATATTGATATCATTATTCCACTTGATTTAAAAAAAGCTGTTACTTCTTGATTTCTTACCACATCAGGTTTTGATGTTAAAAATCTTTTATCTATAACTTCACCTTCTTTAAACATTTTCTTTGCTATAACATCTCTCTTTAATTCACTAGGAGATAAAACATTTGAAATCAAAGTTGAAACTTCACGTCTTTGTATAAGCGTATTGTAAGGAGTTACTGCTGATTCTCTATTAATTTCAGAACGTGCTACCATAACATTTTTGTATGCTTTAACTTCAACAGGAACCATAACAACTTTATTTAAAGAACCATTAACATAAATTTCTACTCTTTTTACGTCTCTTGCCATAAATCTGTTTGAATTTGACGTTACTTTATAAGTTAAACTTCCATCTTTAACATTTAATTCTGAAAAAGGAACTGTTAAAAGCTCTACTTTTAAATCTGCATCTGTATATTCTCTATAAGAATTTACGACTTGTTTTGAAACTTCATTTTTTAATTGTTGCATAGTAATAACTTGAGCTTGCGCTTTAAGCGAACTCATCAAAAATATCATTATTACTGCTATACTAAAAAATTTATTCATTTCCTACCTTAAATCTGTTTATTATCGTTATGACAAGTTATTTGTTAATTGTAAAATTTCACTTGAAGTTTTAATTATTTTTGAATTAGATTCAAAAGCTCTTTCTGCCTTAATTAAACCGATAAGTTCATCAACTATTTGAACATTTGAGCCTTCTAAAAATCCTTGAATGATATAACCCATACCATTTTGTCCAGGAGTTCCCTGAATAGGGTTACCTGAAGCTTGAGTTTCACTGTATAAATTGTGTCCTATAGATAAAAGACCTGATGGATTTTGGAATTTTACTAATTGAAGTTGTCCTACTACTGTTTGAGTTGTTTCTCCACCAAGTTTTACAGAAACTGTACCGTCTTGAGTAATTGTAATTTCAGAACAATCTCTCGGAATAGTCATTGCAGGTTGCACAAGTAAACCATCATTAGTACAAACTTGACCCATTGCATCAATTTGCAAACAACCATCTCTTGTATAAGCAAGAGAACCATCTTCTTTCATAACTTGTAAAAAGCCTTCACCTTCAATTTCAACGTCCATATTTCTACCTGTTGAAATTGCAATACCTTGACCGAAAATACGTGTTGTCGCTGCTGTTTTTACCCCAAGACCAATTTCAACACCGACAGGTTGATATGTACCTTGATTCATCAATGCACCTGGTGTTCTTGCAGCTTGCGATAATAAATCTTGAAATTCTACACGAACTTTTTTAAATCCAGTAGTATTTACGTTTGCAACGTTATTAGCAATTACATCTAAGTAATTTTGTTGAGCTATCATACCTGTTGCTGCTGTTGTTAATGATCTTAGCATTTTATTTTATTCCTTACCTCTATACTTTAATTTTTCCTACTGACAACGCTGCTGATAATAATGAATTATTTGTTTTAACAATTTTTGTTAGTGATTCATAATTTCTTGAAGTGTTTATTGTATTCAACATTTCTCTTATAACATTTGCATTTGAAGCTTCTAAATGACCTTGTTGAATTGTAAATTTTTCAGCAGGAACAGGAGGGTTTGCTTCCATATCTTTCGATACAAATTTTGAACCTCCAATATTAAACATCATATCTTTATCTTGAAAATCATATATCGCAATTCTTTGTTCAATTTGAGTTTTACCATATCTTCCGTTAATTTCAATTTGACCTTTTTCGGTTACAGTAAATTGATTTGCATTATACAAATCCAATTCTGAAAGATTTATACTTATTGGTCTGTCATTTTGATCAAGAAGATAACCACCGTCTTTTGTCATTATAAAATTACTTTTATCTAAAGTGAATGAACCATTTCTTGTATATGAAACTTCATTTGTTGCAGGATCTTGAACTTTAAAAAATCCATCACCTTCAATAGCCAAATCATATGGATTGTCAGTTCTCATTAACGTACCTTGAGAAAAATCGTATGTTAATTTTTGAACAGAACTACCCATTGATAAATCACCTAAATTACGAGTTTCACCGTCTAAAAGAGTTCCTTGATTTTCATAAACATTTGCATCCATAATATTTTTGAATGTTAAAGCAGTTCTTTTATAACCAGTTGTATTCACGTTTGCCAAATTATTTGCAATATTATCATGCATTTCAATTAAAGAAAGCATTCCGTTTGCTGCAGATTCAAGCCCTCTTAATATCATGATTGAGCTCCTTTCAATTTGTCATAACTTTTCATTATGCTTTTTACATAATTTTGAGTTTCTGCATAAGGAGGAATACCTTTATATTTTTTTACGGCATTAGGACCGGCATTATATGCAGCAAGCGCTAATTCCTTGTTATTATCAAATCTGTCTAACAATCCTTTCAAATATTTAGTTCCACCATAAATATTTTGTTCCGCATCAAAAGCATTTGTAACACCAAGACCTTTTGCCGTAGAAGGCATCAATTGCATTAAGCCCATAGCTCCGCATTTTGATTTTGCATTTGGATTAAACCCTGATTCTTGACGAACTACGGCTTTTACAAAATCTGCATCTAAGCCGTTCTTTGCTGAGTACTCTTCAATCAAGCTATCGATTTCCGCTCTTGATGTTGCTGTATTTCCAGAGGATTTTATTTTTGCATTTTTCTCTAATTGGACAGTCTTATCAAGTATTTTTTGGAAATCAGGTTGTGCAACAGGTACTTCTGTTTGTGAACGTGATAGCAGCGTTTGAAAGCCACGTTCTATCTCGCTCATTCTATGCAAGGTTATATCTAATCCTGAGATGGCTCCTGTCATTTTTGCCCCAACATCTGTTTTTTCTAATTACTTACCACATATAATGTACTATATTTAGTGTACATGAACATCAACCCAAAGGTTGATTTTTTTGCACTATAATATACACCTTTGGATTGATTCAAAATGTGGGGGTTAAACTTTAATTTTATTCTTTAATATTTTTATATATTCTGTTCTCTCTCTTCTTTTTAAGACTATATTGTTGTTGTTTTTAATTTTATATTATTAGATATTTCACTATGAATATTGTTTGCTTTTGATATATATGATGTTAATCTTTCATATCTGTCCTTTGCACCCTTTACAGGAGCTTGCATACTTATTAATTCGTCTACACTTCTGTTTATGTTTCCTAATTTTTCTAATGCCATTTTTAAATCATAAATCATTTTCATTTTTTTAGAAATTTTTGACCAGAAGTGCTTTAACATATAATCTCCTATTGTATTCCTCTTTAAATCTCTCTTTTTAAAAATTAAACTTATAAAAGCAATTAATTTAGAAGCAAAATTCAATCTTGTATATTTAAACATTAATACTTTAAGTTGTCGTTCGATTCTCAATTTTTTACGACTTAAAAGATTTATTTTTTCTTCATCGTCTATTAATTTAGCACCTTTAAGTTCGTTTTCGATAATTACAAGATCATCTTCAAGAATACTAATTTGATACTCAAGTTTAAATGAAGTATCTTCCATATTCAAATAAGCTCTATCCTCTAAAATAGCAGAATCATAATTATCTATTTTATGTGGAGTTGTAATAAATTTATATCTTTCTTCCACTACAAATAATCTCTTTCCCCATGTATTTTACATTTTCAAATTTATCAAATTTTTATAAAAAAAATACCCCCAATTAGGGGATATTCTTTTTCTATAAATAAAGCCTAAACTTCTTTAAAAAACTTTTCATCTTTATCATCAGTATAACAACCCGCAACAGGCTCACCATTTTTCAATACTACAAATTGATTTGTTTGATTACGACCATCTGATTCTGAGAAAAACATCTTTTTTATAGGACTATTACCATCAGAAAAGTGTAACTTAACTAACTCACAAGGGTTTTCTTTAAGATAAGAACCAAGCGTTTTTATTTCATAACCTTTTTTTAGAGTATATTTATCATTCTTATAATCAAAATAATTATTAATCATATCTTGGGTATACCCCTTATTTAATAAAGCCTCAGCCGCTTTATCCTTATTAATACCAGCAGAATCTATTTCATATCTTGGTAAATCAACCATTGTCATAGACAAAGTTGGACTAGAACTTTTATTAGTTTCTTCAGAAGATTTTTTATTATTTACTTTATCTACATTATTAGTTTTATTTGAATGGTTTATTTTCGAATTATGAACTAAACTTTTGAATTTCAATATTGAAGAAAACGCCATAAAAACTCCTTTTTGTAACATATAATTTATCGGCAAAAATAAGAAAAACTTTAATATTACCGAACAAGCCATACACAAATTTTAACAAAACTTTAAATAAAGTTCTATATTTACTTCATATTTTTAAGAGCATTTATTTCATCTTGATAAGGTGAAATATTATTCAATTTTTCTATTATTGGAGGTAATTTTTCTATTACGTAATCAATTTCTTCTTCGGTTGTAAATCTACTCAAAGAAAATCTTATCGAGCCATGCAAAGCTGTAAACGGAGTACCCATAGCTCTTAAGACATGACTTGGTTCTAAAGAACCTGAAGTACAAGCACTACCTGAACTTGCACAAATTCCTACATCTGATAAATGCAGTAAAATCAATTCGCCTTCAATATATTCAAAACCAATATTCGTAGTATTTGGGACTCTATTTGCAATAGAGGTATTTAATTTAGCATTACAAATATTTTTAACAATATTTGTTTCTAATTTATCTCTCAATCTTTTTATTTCTGTTGCTTCGTATTTCAAACTTTCTTTTGCAAGTTCTGCAGCTTTTGCAATACCTACAATGTACGGAACATTTTCAGTTCCTGCTCTTTTACCTCTTTCTTGATGACCTCCAATTATTAAAGGATTTAAAAGAGTTCCTGATTTAACATATAAAGCGCCAATACCTTTCGGAGCATGGAATTTATGTCCTGACACACCTAACATATCAATATTTGCAGATTGAACATCAATATCGATTTTTCCTGCTACTTGAACAGCATCGACAAACAATTTAGTGTCCGGATTTTTTGATTTTACTATTTCTCCGATTTTTTGAATTGGAAAAACAACGCCTGTTTCATTATTAGCCCACATTGTTGCAACGAGAGCCGTATCTTTACCAACTTTTTCTTGCAATTCTGCTAAATCGAGTTCTCCATTTGAATTCACCCCGATATAATCAACTTTATACCCTTGTTTTTCATAATATTTAAATACGTTCAAAACACATGGGTGTTCAACTTTTGTTGTTATAATGTGTTTTTTGTTTTTTTCTGTTTCTAAAAGTCCTCTTATTGCCATATTAGCACTCTCAGAACCACAAGATGTAAATACAATTTCATTGGATGTTTTTGCATTAAAAAACTCTCTCATCGTTTCTCTTGCATCTTTTACGGCTTTTGAAGCTTTTTTACTAAAATCATACATACTTGAAGGATTTGCATATTCTTCTTCGAAATATGGCATCATCGCTTCCACAACTCTTTTATCTACTTTTGTTGTTGCATTATTATCTAAATATATTAATTTCTTATTGTTCAATGTTTATAACCTCTATTTCATTATCAACTGCATCTTTTAAAGTTTGTTCAACAAAAGATTTTAACGTTAATACAGAATTTCTGCATTGAGAACATCTGCCATGCAGTTTTACATAAACTTTATTTTCATCAATATCTATAAGTTCTATATCTCCGCCATCTTTTTGTAATTCGGGTGCAATTTGATTTTCTATAACTTTATTTATTTTTAATATTTTTTGAGCAGAAGAAAGTTTTGGTTTTTCTGTTTTTTCTTTTAAAGTTTCTTTTAAACATTTATTTATTATTTCTTGAATAGTACCTTTACATCTACCGCAAGCACCGCCGGCTTTAGTGTAATTTGTTACATCTTCTACGGTTTTTAAATTATTTACTTTTATAGCTTCAATTATTTGCTGTTCCGTAACATTAAAACAAGTACAAACAATCTTGTTTTCAGAATATGAATTAACATCTTCGATAGTTAATTCTTCATCAAAATAATTTTTTAAAGCATCTTCAAGAGCTTCATGCCCCATAACAGAGCAATGCATTTTTTCCGGAGGCAAGCCGCCTAATGCATCTGCTATATCTTTATTTGTCAATTTTCTAACTTCTTCAATAGGTTTTCCAATAATCATTTCAGTCATCATCGAAGAACTTGCGACAGCTGAACCGCAGCCAAAAGTTTGGAATTTTGCATCAACAACAACACCATCTTTTATTTTTAAATATATTTTCAATGCATCACCGCAAGCCAGCGAACCTGCTTCTCCGATTGCATCCGCATCATCTATTTTCCCGACATTTCTCGGATTTCTGTAATGGTCTAAAACTTCTTCTGTATAATCCCACATAATTTCACCTTATCTTTCCTGCTCTTTTATTTTACAGCAAAAAAAATAAAGTTTATACGACAAAAGATTATTAATAAGTTTAACTAACTTTCTTTAACTATTTTTTGAAGACCTTTAGGTTTGTCGACATCTCTTCCTAAAAGAAGTGCTATTTCTAATGCAAGCATTTGAATTATTACGGCATTAGAAAACATTCTCATTGTTGCATCTTCGTTATCTATTGTAATATTCAAATTAGGAATAAGATTTTCGTGAGTTTTACCGATTATATAAATCGGAGGATTATAATCTTTTTTTATTTTTTCCAGATTCTTCATGGCAGTATAAGAGACACCTGATGCTGATACGTAAATTAGAGAACATTTATTATTTAATACAGCAACATGACCATGCATAAATTCACCTAATATATTTGCATTTATATTAAGATAAGAAGTTTCTTTTATCTTTAACGATGCCTCTTTTGCTAATGCGTAAGAAATACCATCTGCAGTTATAACAATATTTTTACTCTTTTTCAAAAGTTTTGCTAATTGAACAACTTTTTTTCTATAATCAAATGTTTTTTCTATAACCAATGGCAAAGATCTTAAGGATTCTAATCTTTCAGTTATATCCATACCTTTCTTTTGCGCATATTTTAAAGTTATTAAATATAAACACAACATTTGAGCCGTAAATGATTTTGTTGCCGCAATGCTTTTTTCTTCTCCTGCATGACAATCAATTTTGTAA
Source organism: uncultured bacterium (assembly GCA_902783785.1). Taxonomy (GTDB): domain Bacteria; phylum Cyanobacteriota; class Vampirovibrionia; order Gastranaerophilales; family Gastranaerophilaceae; genus UBA791. The sequence continues at coordinate 36,227 of CACZSH010000097.1, forward strand.
TCAGATAATTCCCAAACAGAAGAGTCTTCTTTGTTTGTTATACACATAATAGGCATTTCCATTTGCTTTGCTCTTTTTGCAGCACGCAAAGTATCACTTGTTTCTCCTGATTGAGTAATAAATATGTACAAAATCCCATTATCTGAAGGAACTTTTGGTTTTAGCAAAAATTCACTTGAATAAATTGCTCTTGCTTCTATATCAGCAACTTTTCCAAATAAATCAGCACCGTATCTGGCACAATGATAAGAAGAGCCGCTTGCAACAAGGACAACTTTTCTTATTTCTGTTGGAACATCAATTAATATTTCATCATTATCAGTCAAAAAACTTTTTAATATTTTTTGTAATATCAATGGTTGTTGATGAATTTCTTTTTCCATTGATGTTCGTTTTCTTAAAAGCAAATTATCCATTAAAATATCCTATAATTTCGTATTAACCTAAAAGTTCTTTTAATATTTCATTTACAGACTGAGGATTTGCTCTGCCTTTAGTTTCTTTCATAACTTGACCTACAAAGAATCCAAATAATTTATCTTTACCTCCTTTGTAAGCCTCAACTTGAGAAGGATTTGCATCAATTATTTTTTGAGCAATTTCTTTTATTGCGCCGGTATCGGAAATTTGACTCAAGCCTTTCTTTTCAACTATTGCAGAAGCCTTTTCTCCATCTTTCATCATATCAATAATAATTTGTTTACCAATATTGTTTGAAATAGTAGCTTTTTCAATTAATGAAATTAATTCAACTAAATTTTCAGGAGTTAATTTTGTATCATTTATAGATATTTTTTCTTCTTTTAAATAAGCCGCAACTTCACCCATTAAGAAGTTTACTGCAATTTTAGGATTACCGCCAAGTTTTAAGACTTCATCAAAGAACATTGCCAAATCCATTTGTTCAACAATAACAGATGCATCATATTCACTTAATCCTAAACCAATATATCTTTGTCGTTTTTGTTCAGGTAATTCAGGCATTGTTTTTCTTACTTCTTCAACCCACTCTCTTGAAATAACAAGAGGCATCAAATCAGGTTCAGGGAAGTATCTATAATCATGTGCATCTTCCTTACCCCTCATAGAACGGGTAACACCTGCATTATCATCCCATAATCTTGTTTCCTGAACAACTTCTTCCCCATCTTCAACAAGTTCGATTTGTCTGTCTATTTCATATTCCAAAGCTCTTTCCAAAGCTTTAAAACTGTTTACATTTTTAATTTCAGCACGTGTTCCGAATTTGTCAGAACCTTTCGGCATAATAGAAATATTTGCATCACAACGCATTGAACCTTCTTCAAGGTTTCCGTCGCAAACACCTACATAACGAACAATATTTCTTAATTCTTCCATATAAGCTCTTGCTTCTTGAGGAGAACGCATATCAGGCTCTGAAACAATTTCTAAAAGAGGTGTGCCAGCTCTGTTCAAATCTACTAAAGAATATGAAGAACCTGCTAAGCCGTCTGCACCTGCGTGAACTAATTTACCGGCATCTTCTTCTAAGTGAGCTCTTGTTATACCTATTTTTTTACCGTTTACCATTAAATAACCTTTACCACAAATAGGTTCATCATATTGTGAAATTTGATAACCTTTTGGTAAATCTGCATAAAAATATTGTTTTCTGTCAAATTTACATTTTTCTGCTATTTCACAATTTAGAGCCAATCCTGTTAAGATACCCATATTAACGACAGCTTTATTTAAAACAGGTAAAACTCCCGGCATACCTAATGTAATAGGACTTATTTGTGTATTTTGCTCACAACCGAATTCACATCCATCCGGTGCAAATATTTTAGTTTTTGTTTTTAATTGTGCATGAACTTCCAATCCAATTACAACTTCATATTTTTCTCTTAAATCTTCCATTTTATTCTCCAATATTTTTTCTTATATTTTATCACAAATAGTTATTTTTTATATATGTTTATAACAAAATTATCTTTTTCATCCCTTCTTTCATAATAGTCTGAAAGAATTCTTTGCAACTGAATAATAGTATGCATCAACATTAAATCTTTGTAAGCATATTTATAGTACAAATAATCTTTTGAAACTATATCCAAAAATTTTTCATAATCATAATCATACTTTTTAGGATAAACTACATATATATGCCCTCCATTTGGGACAAAACCCCTTAATATATTAGTTTTAAAAATCATATTTTTAGAATATCTTCTATTCAAAAAATAATCTCTCATAAAATCTTTTTTTTCTTTTTCGCTCATTTTAGAAAAATTTATTTTTCCCTCAAAAACTTTTTGATTACCTTTTGTGTAATCATCTGATAAATTTTCTATTCTTATTTTTTTATCAATAGCACCTTCAAGTCCGGCAAGATTTATCCAAGTAAGAACAGCATCATTATCTTTGACAGACATATTAATAATATCGGCAACCTCCAAAACACTAACTCTCTTATTTTTAAATGCAGAATTATCTTGAGATACAAGGTAAAATAAATTAATTACTAAAAATGTAGCAATTAAAGATATTGATAAAACATCTTTTTCAATACCCATAGACATAACTATTAAAACAACAGGTAAAACAACTATATATTCACCCATAGCAAATGGTACACCAAATGCATATTGAAGAAAAAATCTTATTGAAATATAGATAAAACCTAAAATAAGCAATAAAATATTAAATTTATAATTTACACACGATTTTACAATAAAATACAAAACTATTAATAGAGGAATAATGATAAAGGCTAATGTATAGAAATTTATCTCAAAGTAAGTATTGTAAAAATAATTTATAAAGTTATTAAGATTTAGTTCAATTAATTTTGGCGTCAAAAAATTCTGAATAAAAGCAAAAATTGAAGCATAATCATAATTAATACCTAAATAATAATCACAATATTTTTTTAAATTAAAAATAAAATATACTAAAAAAGGTACCAAAGAACTTAACGCCAATACAGATGATATAAAAATTTTTCTGTTTCTTTTGCAGATAGCAAATAAAATAATTTCAACAAAAGAAAACAAAATGGTAAATACAGATGTAAAACCCATACCAAAAATGGACAAAACCCATAAAAAATAACCTTTATCTGTATCTTTTATTTTCAATAGAGAAACAATATTTAATGTTGCGAACAATCCCAACAACGCATACATTCCAACTTCTTGAGAATAATTTATCAAAAAACTATTCAATGAAAATAAGAGTAAACACACATAGCCCTGTAGCTTTTCTTGTAAGAAATAAGATGTAAAACAAGTTACAACGCCAAAGGTAACAGATAATAACCTTAAATATATTGCATTATTTTCAAAAAAATTATTCAATAATGATGCAAATAATGTGTAAAGTGAAAAAATAGGCTCTGCATGTAATAAACTTTTCCAAATATTTATATCAAAAGGGTTATATAAATCATTAAAAACAGCAGTTTCACTAATTGTTAATCCGACAGTATTATTCAAATAAAATACTCTTAATATTATTGCTAATAAAAGAATACTTATTACTAAAACTAAATTTGACCCAATACCTAAAACTTTTTTCATATTACAGGATTATGATACTACATAAAGTTTTATTTTCAAATTTTTTGATATTCATATACAACAAAATCCCCTGCATAAAATTTATTTATAAATTTCAAATTTTTATTATTCAATTCTTTAATATACAATAAGGTTTTTATGGTTAAAAGATTATTAAAAGATATTCCATCATATAATTTGTCATCACTAATTGTTTCAAAAAAAAGTTTTCTATCATATTTATCAAATTGTTTTTCTACAACTAAAAAAAGTCTTGAATTTTTTTCCATTAAAACGTACATTAAACCATACATTACAAGAATATTTTTAGGATTATTTTCATCTAAAAGATATGGTTTTATATAATATTTTTTCTCCTTTGAAGATAATTTATTAATATTTGAGTCATTATTAACAAAAAACTCTGATTTATATGCAAAATCTTGTAAAAGGCTAACTTTTTTTAATTTTTTCGTCAAATATTTATCTATAACTTCTATATTATTTCTAAAAATAATAACATCTTCTTTTTCTGCATTTTGATTTATAATTTCAGCAACAGGTTTAAAGCCTAAACGACTAATTTTAAATGCAGCAGATTCATTAAAACACAAATAATAAACATTTATCAAAACAAAACAAGACATTAGTATTATGGATTTTTTTTTGAAATCAAAACCTCTTGCTATGACAATTAAAAAGTTAGGTAATATAATTATCAAATATCTCGATAAAATATTTATATCATAAATTTTAAAAACTAAAAAATAAGTTAGATAAAAAAATACAGCACTCAAAAAGATTATTTTATTGATATTATCTTTTTTTAAAGATTTAATGACAAAAAATATTGCAACTAAAATTGGTAAAATAATAAATATAAACGAATAAAAATTCAAGTTTTTTATCAAATTATCAACATATCCAACCATATTCGTATCAAGTGATGTTAAGACAGGAGTAAAAAAGTTTTGAAAAATTATCAAAAAACTTTCGTCATCTGTATAAAACCAATTAGGATTATTTGAATATCGTCCAAAATTCTTTAACACAATAAATATAATAGGTATAAAAATTAAAAATATAGGCAAAATAGATAATAAAAATTTTTTGGAGAATTTATAAAACGAAAATAAGATAATTTCAAAAACAACATACAAAAATGCTGTTGGATAAGTAAAAATAAGACCTAATGAAGATATTATCCAGAAAATATATCCTTTATTTTTTTCATAAATTCTTATTAAAAAAATTAAATTTAATACAACAAAAAAGACTAATAAAGAATATATTTTAACATCTTGCGAATTATAAATTAAAAAACTATTAATAGAAAATAATAACATACACAGCAAATTTTTCTTTGGATCATTACTAATAAAATAAGCGCCAATACAAGAAAACAAACCGAATAATAAAGATAAAAATCTTAAATTAAAATCAGAGTTTCCAAAAAGTAACATCCAACAACGAAGTATCATTTGGTATAAAGGAAAATGCATATCATTATTCAATACGTACTTTATAATATCTAAACTTGGCAAACACGCATGATTATACATGATAAGCTCGTCATACCATAATCCGGATGGTTTATCCAAAAATAAAATTCTTAAAACAATTGCTACTATTAAAATTATAAAAAAGAACAAATTAAACATATCTACGTTGCTTCTATAAAATTTACAAGTTAATCATATGTTAAAAACAACTTTTAAACAAAATTTAGTCATCTAAATAGTTGATTTTTTAATAAACATCATTAAATAAAATCATGAAAAATATTATAATAAAAATGATATAAGGAACGTATTATATGGGTATAGCGGCATCACAAGCAAGATTTTTACAATGTACAGCAAAAAAATCAAATATTGAATATCAAGGTCAACAAATAAATCAAGCACGTACTATTCTTGCTAATAAATCTGCAGCAACATACAATCAAATGCTATCTTTGAAAGTTCCAACACCACCGAGCCAAGCAGATTATACCAAAATAAAATATACAGCTACAATTGGTAGCACAAATGTTGTTTTAACTGAAGAAGTAGCTAATGAAATAAAAGCAAATATCAAAAAATCAGATAACATTGATTCTACTTATAGCGGTACAGCAAGTACTTACAATAAAGGTAAAGACACTGCAAAAATAAAAATAGTAGTTGGTGATGAAACTAAAGAATTCTTTTTCGTTTCTCGTACAGATTCTACTGACCTTACATATTTCCCAAATAGTGTCAACACATCTACAGGCCGTCTTTCTTCTTTGTGTTTAACGGATTCAGCTTTAACTTTTAAGACAGGGACAACTGATGAAGATAAACAAAACAATGATGCAATATATAAAAATAATTCAATAGCTTTCACTATAAAAGAAGAAATTGATCAAGCGGCATATAATGATGCCTACAATCAATACAAATATGATCAATATGTTTACGAAAAAGAACTGGAAGATATAAACGCACAATCATCTCTTCTGCACCAACAAGATCAAACTTTAGAATTACAACTAAAACAGCTTGATACTGAACAAAGTGCACTTAAAACAGAATTAGAAGCTCTAGATAAAGTCATCGGTGATGATATCGAAAGCGATTATAAGACATTCGGCGGTTAATAATAACTCTTAAAAGAATAATTATCCTAAATCTTTTATTTGTTTATCTATATCTGCGATTTTTTTGTCCAAATCTTCAATAGAATCACCATTTATTTTTATAAATGGTAATACGGACATATTTTTAAGAGTATCTCTTTTCTCTTCTAAAGCCTTTTTTACAAGCTCAAGAGATAACTTCTTTTTGCCAGTATCATTCAGTTCCTGCATTGATTCCAATTTTTGGTTAACATCATCAAGTTCTTTCTTGAGGTCATCTTTATTTTTACCACTAATTTTTATACAAGAAGGGAAATTTTTAAATAATGAAATTGATGCTTCTAAAACTTTTTTCTTTGCTTCCAGTTCAACTCTTTCTTTTGAAACATCACTTGTACGAGAATCAGCTATTGTATAAGATGGCACATCCATCGTCGTCATAGACAATTTCATTGCAGAACTACTATTTGTTTCTTTAGAAGACTTACTCTTATCTATTTTATCTACATTTTTTGTTCTATGAATTGATGAATTTGAATTTGTTTTTTTAAACTTAGTTATTGAACTAAAAGATGTACTCATATATACCCCTTGTACAAAATGCTAATACACAACATGTTACTTATCGGCAGATTTTCAGTTTTCTTTAGAATTTCTGACTATATATTAATTTTATTAAGGTTCTTTATCAAAAATTTTCCAAATAAAAAAGCCACCTTGTTGGCGGCTTGACTAACACACTTTCACACTTTTCTTTGAATTTAACGAGGATATTAATTTAAT